>CANHYZ010000057.1 GCA_947464885.1 Flavobacteriales bacterium | reverse complement strand
TCACCTTGCGCGGACCAAAAGCCCATCCGACACGCACACCGGTAGCGGCAAGACTCTTCGAAATACCATCCACAAAAATGGTGTATGGGCGCAACTCCGGTCGGAGTGACACGGGGTCAAAATGCTTTGCGTCGCCATAGCACAAAACCGCGTAAATCTGATCATACATGAGATAAAGCGGTTTTTCATCGGGCGACCTGCGCTTATTCTCCGCAAGCACAGCGTCGCAAATGTCCTCGAGCTGTTGCTTCGAAAAAACGGTGCCTGTTGGATTGAGCGGCGAGCACAGGGCCAACAATGTAGCGTCTTGCAAATAAGGCTTCAATTCATCGGCAGTCGGAAGAAAGTTATTCTCCGATTTCGCCTCAACGAATACTTGCTTGGCGTGCGAAAGGTGTGTGTAGTGATTGTTATTCCAACTGGGAACAGGGAAAACAACTTTGTCACCGGGATCAACTACTGCCTGGAAGATCGCGTAAATGATAGGTCGCGCCCCGCCGGCAATCAGGATTTCATCAGCAGCATATTCAAGTGATTGCTGGTGGAGAATACTCTGAGCAACGACCTTGCGTAAATCTGCTATTCCATCCGCCGGCGGATAGTTGGTCTCATCGTTCATATAAGCGTCGATGATGGCTTGTTTCAACTCGGCAGGTATGGGGAAAATCTTGGGATCAAAATCGCCAATCGTGAAGTTGTAAATCTTCTCGCCCTTGGCCATTAGTTCGCGAATCTCGCCGGCAAGTTTGATGATTTCCGAGCCGATAAGATTTTCGGCCATGTGCGACACCCTATAGTTCGCGGGTGATGCTGTGTTGCTCATAAACGCGTGAATAGAATTATGTCTTGCGAATGTATCACAGGGCGTACTGTAACATGTGTGAAGTTATTACGATTGTTTTCACAATCACGAAGAGCCACGAATGAATGTAGGGCCACGAATGCACGAATATTTAACTCATCCAATTCGTGCATTCGTGGCCCTAATTGCATTCGAGGTTTGGTAGCAGAGCGGAGTCGAGGCTTGGTAGCCGAGCGGAGTCGAGGCTACTCCATTGGGAATAGAAAATCGTTGTGCGGGAAACGGGTAATGTGTATCTGACGCACGCGCTCATACAAGGTGTCGCGCAGTTGATCGACGTTCAATTTTTTCGCTGCGGAAATAAACACCACGTCCGAGTTTTGCAGACGCGACATCCAAGTGCGCTGCAACTCCTCCAGCGTAATGTTCTCGCGGGTGGGGGGTGTTAGATCATCCTCAGCCTTGGGTATATGACGGTAGGCGTCAATCTTGTTGAAGATGACCATGGTTGGTTTATCACCGACGCCTATTTCGCGCAGTGTATCATTCACCACGTTAAAATGATCTTCAAACTGCGGATGCGAAATATCTACTACGTGTACCAGCAAATCCGACTCACGTGTTTCATCCAGCGTGCTTTTGAACGACTCAATCAGTTGATGGGGAAGTTTTCGAATGAAACCAACAGTATCCGTGAGCAGAAATGGAAGATTATGCACAACAACCTTGCGCACCGTGGTATCCAACGTTGCAAAGAGTTTGTTCTCCGCAAAGACATCACTCTTGGAGAGCATATTCATGATGGTGCTCTTACCCACGTTGGTATACCCCACCAAAGCCACACGTACAAGCGCTCCTCGATTACCGCGCTGAGTCGACATTTGCTTGTCGATCTCCTTCAATTGCTCCTTTAAAAATGCAATCCGATCGCGCACAATACGGCGGTCCGTTTCAATTTCCTGCTCTCCCGGACCACGCATACCGATGCCACCGCGCTGCTTCTCAAGGTGCGTCCACATGCGTGTCAGACGGGGAAGCAGATACTCATACTGCGCCAGTTCCACTTGCTTCTTTGCGTGAGCCGTGCGCGCGCGGCTGGCGAAAATGTCGAGTATCAGATTATTTCGATCGAGGATCTTGACGTTCATGTCCTTGAACGTTCCTTCCAAATTCCGCAATTGCGATGGCGCTAATTCATCATCGAAAATGATCATCGCCGGCTTATGTTCAGCTACATATTCCTTCAACTCTTGAAGCTTGCCGCTACCGATAAAGGTGCGGGTATCAGGGCGATCGAGATTTTGAGTGAACCGCTTCAGGCAACGCGCATTGGCCGTTTCTGCCAGAAAGGCCAGTTCATCCAAATACTCGGTCAACTGCTCGCGCGACTGCTCGCGTGTAACGACTCCAACCAGAACACATGTTTCCTGTTCCTTGGCGGTTGAAATGAGTTTATTCTTTTTTTCTATCAAAATTTAAAAGACAATTTTTGGCCTTAACGCAAGGTCAATACAAAATCGGCGAGCGCATCCATTTGCTCCTCACTCAGAACATCCTTGTGAGGAGGCATTGTGCCCTTGCCTTCCGCTATTCGCGATACTACTTCATTCTTCGGAAGTACACTCTGAGATAAGTTCTTGGCACCGGCAAACTGCTGAGCACCATCATATCCATGACACAAGGCACATTTTACATCGTACAGTTTCTTAACCAACGACAAATCAATCGGCCCATCAGCGGTAGCGCGAACGGGATATATATCCCGCGATTTACCGCCGCCACAGGCAGCCAAAGCCATCATGAACACAGCAGGTATTACAACCAACCGCGTCCTTCTCCTACCACTCTGAACGGCCATGGAATACTGATTAAAATGAGAATTAGCGCAAGGGTGTAGTACGTGAAAATGAGCTTGTGCTTGGCCCAACTCTCACTTTGCTTTTTAGCCTTCACATGACCGATGGTTACGAGTGCAATGGCAAGCGCCATCCCTAAAAAGTGTTCGACCAGATAAAAACGGTTCACCGGATCCTTCATGATGTTGCCTGATTCAATGGCATTGGCGACAAACGGACTTACGAAATAAAGGGCAATACCAATGAGCAATTGCGTGTGCAGAATAATCATTGTTAAGAGGGAGAGCTTCCGTTCGTTATTGAGAAACGGACGATAGATGCGCACAAGACTGTCGACAATGGTAATGAGCATGAGCAAAAGTCCCACCCAACGCAAGAAAGAATGTAGATGTAGTAATCCGGTATGCATGTGAAAGAAGTTTTGCCAAAACTAAACCAAGGCAGCCAATGCGCGCCTGACTGCTTAAAATTATCTCCGTAGATGATGTTGCGTGTTTCTACCCAATCTTTGCGACCATAAAATCGCTTATGAATCGTGTGCTTTACAACGTGACGTGCAGTGTTGATGCTGAAATCCATGAAGAATGGCTCGATTGGATGATGTTCAAGCACATTCCCGATGTGATGAATACGGGGATGTTCTTGGAAAATCGCGTTTGCCGTATTCACGAATACGAGGAAAACGGTGTGACCTACGCAATACAATACGTTGCTCGTAATCAGAGTGACCTCAACGAATATATGGAGCAATTTGCCCCGGCATTACAAAAGGAGCACGCCGATAAATACGGTTCACGTGTTGCCGCTTTCCGCACGACACTCGAAATTGTGCATGAAATTCGTTCGCCTTATCCCAGCGTTAATCCGAACTGATTTCAATAAGTCCCGACAACCGAGCGGAGCCAAGGCTAGGTCATCGACTTGCGAAACACCCGCTGCAAAGGATAGCGCAGCGCAATAAAAAGATGATTGAACAGCGTGGGAATGAGCCCGTAATGGCGTCGCATGATCTCAAACCGTTCCTTCAACCCTTCCTTTCTTCGGGCCGCAGAAACACCACCCTCCAGGAATCGGGCGATATAAGCGTTGGCATTCACGATCTCCTTGCACTGCTTTAGCACGCGAATCGTCCAATCAATATCAGCACTGATTTTATAACTCAGATCAAATGGCACGGCCAACGTACGGCGCACCAACATCGATTGATGCGACACACACATGCCGTGATTGAAGCTTCGCCAGGTCAATTGAGGTGGTGGCGAAAGGCGTCGGTCGCCCAATACAATGCCTCTTTCATCCACAACCAGCGTATTGCCATAAATAAAATCAGCGTTGACGTTACCGTCCATAGCGCGACTCAACGCCAATTCATCAGCAAACTCATCACCGGCATTCATGAAAATTACGAAGGTGCCGCTTGCCTTTGCCAATCCCTTATTCATTGCATCGTAAATACCGCGATCCCGCTCGGACACCACCACAGTCGTTGCATTCTTCATGCGATCAACGATAGTCAACGTGCCATCCTTTGAAGCACCATCGATGATTAAATGCTCCAATGCAACGCCGCGCTGCGCCTGAACGCTGCGAAGGGTTCGCTCAATATATTGCTCACCATTGAAAACAACTGTGATAACTGTGACGACGGGGGTTTGCATCAGGGCACAAAATACATCCGAAGTTGAATAACTTTGCAGGAATGTCGGTTCTTAAGCCCATTGTAGATTCCACCCTCACGTTCATCAGCGGTTTGGCACAAACGTCCCTTTCCCTGCTGAAAATGCTCATCCTATGGCGCAAGCCTGCAGCTTATCCTGCGGCTGCATATCCGACGTGCGTTGTGCTTGGCAATGGACCATCGCTCGCGCAAGACATGGAACACTACCGCAACGAACTTCAGCGCCATGATTTGCTCTGTGTCAACGGTTTTGCGGTTTCCGATGCCTACGCCCAACTGAAACCGACCTATTACCTCATGCTCGACCCTGCTTTTTGGGAGGCCGACACACCGGCCATTCACGGCATCCTCGACGCCATGGCGCAACGCACATCATGGCCGGTACACTTGTATGTGCCGCACAGTGCGAGAAAGGCTCGCAACCTAAACAAGCTCAGCGAAAACAAACTGATTCACATCCACTTTTTCAACTACATCGTATACAACGGATATCGCTCACTTGGCCATTGGTTCTTTCGCCGCGGATGGGCATCACCTCAATGCCAGAACGTTCTGGTTTCAGCTGTTTTTCACGCCATCAATTCCGGTCACCGAAACGTTATTCTTCTCGGCGCCGACCACAGCTGGCATGAAAACATTGTAGTGAAAGAAGACAATATCGTCTACACGAAAGAAGTCCACTTTTACGACAACGCGGAGCACTGCACCTACGTTCCTTTTCACACCAATATTGGCGCCTCAACAACCCGCACCATGGGCGAGTTGTTTTACACGTGGTCGAAGGTGTATAAGGGCTACTTCAACCTGAAGCATTATGCCGCATACCGCGGATGCTCCATTTATAACGCCGGCCGTAAAAGTTACATCGACGCATTCCCACGAATCAACCAGGAGGATAACGCATGGAAGTAATAGTAAAAAATCCATTGACCCTATGGCTACGATGGATACTAACCTGGTTTTACCACAAGCTCACCAACATAGGTAAGCACAATCGCATTGAGTACGGTGCAGAATTGAGTGGCGTAAAACTGGGCCAATACAGTGCAATCTACAAGTATGCACGCGTGCGCAATTGCAGCCTCGGCGACTTCTCCTACATCGCACGCGATAGTCAGGTGCATCATGCGACGCTAGGAAAATTCTGCTGTATAGGACCACAGGTACTCATCGGACTCGGTGAGCACCCGAGCAAAGATTTTGTCTCTTCGCACCCGATGTTTTATTCTGAAATTGGTCAAGCCAACCCTGTCATAGTATCGAATAGCATTTTCAACGAATTCCCTGAAACGACCATTGGGCATGACGTCTGGATTGGTGCACGGGCCATTTTGCGGTCGGGAATTAGCATTGGCAACGGAGCCATTATCGCGGCAGGTGCTGTTGTGACAAAAGATGTTGCACCCTACAGCATCGTTGGTGGTGTACCCGCTCAACACTTGCGTTTTCGCTTCTCGCCGGAAGAAATTGCAGAACTTGAAAAGTTCAACTGGTGGAATAGAGACTTGAATTGGCTGAAGGAAAATGCTGAGGCCATGCGCGATATCAAGACGTTTCTTTCCCAACTGAAATCGCACTGATTACCATGGGCATCATCACACGTCAGGCCATTCAATCCGCGGCATACTCCTATGCCGGTGCGTTTCTTGGCTTTCTGACCGTGTGGTTCATGAACCGACTTTGGCTCACGCCCGAACAAAACGGTTTGCTCAATGTCATTATATCCATTTCGCTCGTAACAAGTTCGTTGAGTAATCTGGGCTTCGGTGGTGTAACCATGCGCCTATTCCCGCAATTCCGCGATGCGCAAACACGCCACCGCGGATTCCTGTTCTATCCGCTGCTTTTTACCGCCATCGGCTCGCTTCTCTTTCTCGGTGCGTTTTTGCTATTCAAAGATGAATACATCGCGCGCAATGCGTCGAATGCATCGCTGCTGAATGAGCACATTTACTTTTTGGTGCCGCTCACCTTTTTCCTTGGAATATTCAATGTGCTTGACGTTTTTGCTCGGTCAATCTATGTTTCGACCGCCGGAATCATTGTCAAAGAAATTGCTTTGCGTGTCGTTATTCTTCTGGCTGCAGTGGCTTACCATGCCGGCTTCATCACGTTCGACACCTTTGTGCTGCTCTATTTTACTTCTTTCTGCGCCATCGCTTTAGGCATGATCATCATTCTTTATCAAAAGGGTGAATGGCACTGGCGCGTGCCCAAGGAAAAACTTGCACCGGAGTTGAAACGTGAAATGCGCGATGTCGCCATCTTTTCGGTGATTACAGGACTGAGTGGCATGCTCATATCCACCATCGACAAGATTATTGTGAACGACATGCTTGGATTAGCCGCTGCCGGTGTGTTTTCAGTGGCTACGTATTTCGGAAGTATGATTCAGATTCCTGCCCGATCGGTCATGCGGATTTCATCCACCATTATTTCCGAATCCTGGAAAAGCGGCGACATGGCCAACATTGCGCTGGTCTACCGTAAATCAGCACTCAATCAATTCATCATCGGACTTTATCTGCTGCTTGGTCTCTGGGTTACCATGGACAGCCTGCTTTCATTGATGCCTGCCGACTATGCTACCGCTCGAAATGTCATCCTCTTTATGGGGCTGGGATACCTCATCGATTTAGCCACAGGCGCAAACGGCATCATCATCGCCACTTCAAAATACTATCGTTACGACACGTGGTTCATGCTCGTGCTGGTTGTGTTCACCCTGATCACCAACATTACGCTGATACCGATTTACGGCATTACCGGCGCCGGCATAGCATCGTGTCTCACGTTTGCATTATTCAATGCAGCACGACTCATTTTCATCCATGTCAAATTCGGGATGCAGCCCTTTACAAAGTCATTTCTGTATATCGCAGCGATTGGCGCCTGCAGCGCGAGCGCGGCATACTTTTTTCCGACAATGGGCAATGGATACATCGACATCCTCTTGCGCGGCGGACTATTCAGTCTAATCTTCGGAGCGCTTGTTTTATGGTCAGGGGTAAGTCCCGACATCAACGCTGTTGTGCGAAAGTTTCAGAAGCGCTGATCCGACGTCTTCTCAAGACAATAAACACAGTACTTCGATCCTGCCTTGTGCTCAAAGGATTCCGTGTGATATACTCCCTCAGCCCATCGCATCAAGGCTGATTCGAATTCGTCAACGGTGTCTTCACTGATGATACTCTGGCTGATATTATCCAAGCCCATAAAAGAACCTCCGTCGCTTATAAATGAATAGAAACCGGCCTTCGGCAAAGGTTTTCCGTTTTCGCGTGACATGGATACATAAGCAAATAGCTGCAATACTTTGCTCCATTTCGCTGCCTTAAACAGCTCTTCAATGGCTGAAGTGAATTCATTCTCCGCATTCACCTTCCCCGTTTTGTAATCCAAAATCTGCAACACGCCATCCACTTCATCAGCGCGATCGACAAATCCCTTTATGCGGATCGGAATATCCAGGCTGCTGCGTTCGGCAGGAAACACTTTAGACACTTCCTTTTCTACCAACACCACTTTACGTTCAACGCCTGATTCAGTCTCGCCTTGCAATCGCACCGTCTCTCTTCGGATATAGCTGCGCAACATTTCAAGACCCATTTCAACCGTGAGGTAATTCAATCCACGTTCGACATTGCGCACCGAGTATTCTTTGCCCAACGACTCGCGCAGCAGCGCTTCCGCCTGTCGGCTCAATTCTTGAAAATCCGATTCCGATGGAAAACGGCCTTCGAATTTTTTATAAAAGCCCTCAAGGACATCATGCAGAATACTTCCGAAGGTACCGCTGGAAATATATTCCTCTACCTCGTCTTCCTCGCCCAATCCGGCGATGTAACGGTGGTAAAAATCGAGCGGACAAGCCACATATTTATTGATTGCAGAAGGTGATACACCGTGTTGCAAAAAATCGAGAAAGCGTTGTTGTGTGAACGGCGTATTGGGAACAAACGACTTTCCACTAACCATGGGGGCTGTTCCAATCGTTTCGTTCGAAAACACAACATTCGGATTGACTCGTGCCAATTCATCGCGCAGCTGGAGAATGTATCGGCTCTCCTCTGAACCCTTTTTATCGGCCGATATTTCGGAATAGAAAAAGTGCACATTTTTCGCGCAATGGAGCAACCGGTAAAATGAATAGGCATGAATACCGTCGCGATCCTGTGGCATCGATAAATGGTGGAAGGCCCGCAAATCAAACGGAATGAACGACTGATCGAATCCACCACCCGGCATGTATTCCTCGTTGGCATCGAGTAAGATGATGGTCTCAAAATCCAGCGCAAGCGTTTCCGACAAGCTCATCAACTGCAGACCATCAACCGGTTCCCCACGGTAATAAATTTTCGTTCGGGCCAGTAGCGATTGATAGACATGCAATACAATTTCTTCATCATTGAGCAATGGATAAACGGTCATGAGTTGCTCCAAATCCTGCAGCAACTCCATCAATTTGATGCGGGCCGCATACAAGAGATCGTCGGCTTCGTCCAACGCTTCAAACGCTAGGCGAACTCCACGAACGGCTTCAATGGTCGTGAGTTGATTATCCGGTAATTCCAGAAATGCAGCGATGCTTGGATGTTGTTTTTTCCATCGCGCACAATCATCCTTCTCAATACGAATGATATGACTGCCGACAATTTCCTGCAATACGGCGTCACATGCTGCAGCATCAATTTTCATAGTGCGCAGCAAACGGATATACGCGTTGAAGTGCTTAAAGTAGATACTCCCCTTTTTATCGAATGAATGACGCATGACAAACAGCTGTTCTGTCAATCGCGACAAGTTGGTTTGAGACAGCGGCTT
>CANHYZ010000056.1 GCA_947464885.1 Flavobacteriales bacterium | reverse complement strand
GGAGACTCGAATATTCTCCAGCCCGTCAACTACATACTCAATCTGGGAGGAAAACGAGTGCGGCCATTGCTCACGCTTATGGCAGCAGACTTATTTTCAGACGATATTGAGGATGCTGTTTATCCGGCCATCGCCATCGAGATTTTCCACAACTTTACGCTGATGCATGACGACATCATGGACAACGCCCCACTGCGCAGAGGCCACGCCACTGTCCATGAAAAATGGAACCGCGATGTTGCCATCCTCAGCGGCGATGCCATGCTGATTCAAGCCTACCAACTCATCATTAAGACGAGACCGGAATGCCTTGGAGAGGTGATGCACATCTTCAATAAGACGGCTTTGGAAGTTTGCGAAGGACAACAGCTCGACATGGATTTTCAGTCACGCAATGATGTCACCATTGCCGAATATGTCGAAATGATTCGACTCAAAACATCGGTCCTTCTGGGAGGCGCTATGAAAATCGGAGCCACAATCGCAGGAGCATCCGAAAGTGACAGCGAGTCAATCTACAACTTCGCGATTGACCTCGGTTTATCGTTTCAATTATGGGACGACTATCTCGATGCCTTTGGCGATTCATCCAAAACCGGCAAACAAAGAGGCGGCGATATTCTTGCCGATAAAAAAACCTTTTTGATGATCCGCGCGCAGGAAAAGGCATCTTCCAAGGAGCGCGAAATACTGTCTCAATGTGCCGCAGGTACTATTAACGGTCAGCAAAAAATAACTACGACATTGGATCTGTTCAAAGCATTAGGCGTTGATGCAGAATTACAATCGGAAGTGGAACGCTACTACAACAGCGCGCTTCAACATCTCGACCGCATTCATATTGCTGATGAGCGAAAGATGCACATACGCCAATTGGCATTGGCGCTGCATCATCGACAATTCTAGTGGCTTACTTCCCTCCGATACGATCAAAGTGACCGGTAGTCACCTTTCCGTCTGACCGCGTGAAGATGAAAAAATATGTTCCATCAGCATTTTCCTTTGCGTCCCAGTTATTCTTGTAGTCGTCATCCTCGAACACGAGCTTACCCCAACGATCAAAGACCTTCAACGAACTGCCTCGGAATCCCTCGATACCGGAGATTTGAAACGTATCATTCTTTCCGTCACCGTTTGGTGTCATGACGTTCGGAATTTTAGTATCGCATTGATCCACGTAAATGGTGCTTGTTCCGGATGAGTTGCATTGATCTGTGAAAGTCACCTGATAAACACCGAAGTATTCAGCAAGGAATGAATAGTCGATTAACTCAAGAGAATCTACATTGTAAACTACTGTATACGGTGGCGCTCCCGCTCGAGCTAAATCCTCTGTTTGCAAGCCGAAGCAATTGTAGACCGTAGGAGCTACGAAAATCGGTCCGGGCTCAACCACCGAGAAATCTTCGCTAAACGTATTGCCACACCAGTCGGACATGGTAATTGAATACTCTCCGGCATCTCCTACCTCGAACGCATGGGTTGGCGTTTCCAAGCCATCCGACCATAGATAACCGTATGGAGGGAATCCACCGGTGATATTTGGTGCTACAACTGTATCATTGTTACAGATGTATACCGGCTTCATTTCTACTGAAGGTGCGATATAATCACGAATGATAATGTTGGTAGTGAGCGTATCGAGTTGCCCCTCCAAGTTGATGTAATACATGTCGATATTGAGGGTTTCATCACCTTCATTATCGATACCATCGGCGACTGTTTCAATGGGAATAATCACGGTCTCGCCTTGCAAACTGAAGGTTGTCGGTAATGCAGCGAAGTCGACACCATTGATGGCAATACCGGAGTAATTCAAATCGACATCGAGCACCTCGGCAGCGCATGCAGGTGGTTCAAGGCGCAACTCTCCGTCAAGACATCCCTCAATCAAAACAAGCTCATCAAAACCTGTTGGACCGTCAATAGCGTAAGCTGAAATTCCGGCACCGGATGTTTGGAAGCTACCTTCCTCAAATACAACCAATGACTTCAACGAATTGTCTGATCCATCGGCAATGGCCAGTTTCATGTGATAGGTTTCTCCGCAAACCATATCGGCATATACACGCAAAGAGTCCGTATATCCCGTGCAGCTCACGGTGCTATTGACCGTGTTGCCCGGATTGTCGATGTAATACTCCGAATTGAGCACGTTGTTTACAGAAGAAATCGTAATAGGCAAAAAAGGATCGCTATTGGGAACACCGGCGATATTTTGCGCTCCATCAGGGAATGCAGCAGGAGCTGCGTATGGGCCGGTTATGCCCGGACCCGAAAGAAAAAACGCGAATACATCATTGTAGGTGGAATTCACCCAAGTCAAGTATTCGTCGGAACCAAAAACATATTTGAAGGTCAGGATGGGCCCGCTAGCCACGAAGTCAAATTCCAAAATCGCCACGTCATTCACGTCATCGACCGTGAAGGTTTGACCAATAAGCGGAGGAACAGAGTTCGCGATCTCCAATAAATCCGGCTCAACCATGACGCTATTCAAAGGCTCGCCCCCTAATCCATTCGGCGCGAAATTCTCAACACTACTCGTGCATAAGATTACACCGTTGGTAATGGGGAAATTTCCACCTGCATTTTGATACGTACCGACTTGGATGACATCCCCCGTATAGGTTATGTTACTCACCTCTAAGTCAGGTCCGACCAGCGCTGCTACAGCCTCTGCCGGTGTTACGGTGGTTACGGTTAACTGCGCGTTTGCTTGCCAAGAAGCACACATCAATAGAAGGATACAGCTAATTTTTCTCATATTCATTTACGTCTGTTTTGGTGACTATACTCCGGCAATCAAAGTTGTCTGTTAGCGCATCACCCTTATCATTCCGCTACGTTCGATGGTATTGTATCTCGCGTCGGTTGCTCGCAAAATAAAGCTATAAAGCCCGTCCATCACAAAATAATCGCCTCCTAAGTACCCCCCTGTCCAGAACTCCTCCATGTCGCGCGTCTCAAAGACGACCTGTCCAAAGCGATTGAAAATTGTCAGGTGATAAGAGAGCACGTCTCTGCCCACGGGCTTATAAACGTCATTCAAGCCATCACCGTTGGGACTGAATGCATTTGGAATATAGATTTCACCGGTAGCCTGAAAGGTCTGACTGACCGTATTGTGACAACCCAACGGCGTGTACGCATGCAAGGTTGCCACCCATTCGTCTAGTGTATTGAACCTATGCTCAGTGTTGTGATCATTCGATAAAGATCCATCCGAAAACTCCCAAAATGTAACCAGGGAATCCGGCAATAAATTCGTCAATCCAATTGTCTCATCGTCCAAGTAAACCGAATTGAAGCTCGGTTGAATGAAGTCCGTATTCACCAGCACCTGATCGGTAGCTACGTTTCCGCAGAGGTCATTGACAACGCATCGATAGACGCTCGGCCCGAGGGGTGTAAAACGCGCAACGGGGTTATTAGACATTCCCTCCCATTGAATAGTCAAAGCACCAATTCCACCTGTTGCCTGCGCATACACCTCAATTTCATCATAAAGGCATATTGTAGTGTCCGAAGTAATGGTTAATTCAATAGGCACTTCAGGTATAAAAATCATGAGGGAATCACTGCCCGTGTTTCCGCACTCATCGGTTACCTGAAGGTGAATCGGCGTATCTATCGAAGCCGTGTAATCTGTCTGCGTTTGACTGCTAAACAGCGCGTCATCTGCCCTCCATTCATAGGTTAGGTTGCCACTACCTCCCGACACCTGTGGTATGAGCTCGTTGGTTGTTACGCAATTGCTCTCAACATTCTCCCCCAGCAAGACTTCGATTACAACTTCGGGTACAACCACATCGACTGCATCAAGCGAACTGTTGCCGCATTCATCCTCTACAAACAGCGTCAATTCGGCTGACTGTGCGAAAAAATCGGCATAGCCTGCTGCGGCGCTCACCGTCGAACCATCTATTTGCCAATTGTACGTGTAGGAACCAACACCTCCGGATACCGTTGGATTCAACGCAACCTCATCGATACAACGCACTTCCCAATCGGCGCCCAATTCAAAATCCACCGGCACCGCAGGCACCTGAAAGTTCAACAAATCATCGGCGACAACGCCACACTGATCTTCAACCTGCAATGCAATAGTGCCGGTTTGATCACTCATGTAAGTAAGTTGTGCGGCAATCGATTGCAATGAACCATCCACATACCAAGCATAACTGTATGCACCGTATCCTCCGGAAACAACAGGAACGATATCGACAATATCTAAGCAGGTCACAGATAAATCCGCACCCAGGTCGAGAACCAGCGGAGGATTTACCTCAAACAACACATCCACTGTTGTGCTCACAGACTCCACACCGCACGTGTCGCTCACCGTGAAATTGTAAGTCGTTGCGGCCGACGGAAAAACCGTACGCGAAGGCCCTTCAAAACCATCCGACCAGGTTATGGTGTAATCTCCAAGTCCGCCGGTGACCTGTGGCTCCAGCAGCGCGGCTTGTCCGCAATTAATGGTCACATCTTGCGTCGACACATTAAGCGCAGGTAAATCATAGATACCGATAGAAACCGTTGCGTTCGTAGAGGCACAACCTAAATTCTCTAGTGTAATATCTAGGGTTTCCATTCCCTCCAATACAAAATCCTGGACTGCTTCAAAATTCAAAATCACCTCTTCAATTCCAGGTGGAAAAACAACCTCGGTGTAAGGAAAGATGATATCTGTTCCGATGATCGCATTTCCTGCGAATGATAAACTATAGGTCTGCTCGCCGTCTATGCTTCCGCTGCGTGAGAACGCCAAACTTCCCGGCTGGCAGCCCTCAAAAATCCCTCCATCGGCTGGCGCTGAATATGCAGGGGGAGCATAATTCAACGACAAGACATTACTCTGAAAACTACCTCCCTCCAGATACACCCATGAATCATAGAGATCATCGAAACCGTCACCGATTGCGATTTTTATGTGGTAGAGCTCGCCGCAAATGACTTCCGCATAAGCTGTCAGAACTGTCGTGAATCCATTGGCCTGAATGTTCGCCATATCGCCACCGTTGTTGTTGTAGTACTGCGCGTATTCGCCGGCATTCACTGTGTTGATACTGATTGGAACGGTGGTCCCAGGCACCAGCGCGATATTCATGGCATTGTTGCTGAACGGCCCTGTTAAGCCCGGTCCGCTGAGAAAAAAAGCAAAGGCATCATTGAAATTCTGATTGACGAAATCGGGATATTCTTCTGAGGAAAAAACATAGTTGAACGCCAAACTGTCGCCCGTGGGAATAAAGTCAAACTCCAATACGGCCGTGTTGTGCAACTCTTGTCCACTTAGCTGCTCCAGGTCATCATCACCTACACTGTCGCTTCCTGAGGGTGGACCGCCACTAAATCCGTTTTCATCGTTAGGGCCTGCTGCACCGTCGACATTACCCGTGCCAATCACCACACCACTGCCAATACCCAATCCGCAACCGTTACAATTGAAGCCTGCTATCTGAGCGTTATTGCCTTGAAAGGTGATATTATTGGCCGTGACCCCGGCACCAAGCAACACATCCTGCACGGCGCCTGTGGCATTAATTGCATTGTCAATCGTCAACTGCGCTTGAGCGTCTAAGCAGATCGCCCCCAGAATGAGAATCAAAAATTTGCGCAGGCTAAACATGAATCTTGGCTCGGGTTTTCCTAGCTAAAGTAATGTATATCATTTGTATTATCAAACATCCTTGCGTTTTCTTGATTGTAAATTGTACATTTGAAACCTATGGAGGAAATTATCCGAATTGAAGGTCTCACCAAGCATTATCGCATCGGTGATGAAGTTATCAAAGCCTTAAACGGCGTGGATTTATCCATTCGCAAAAACGAATACGTAGCACTCATGGGGCCCTCCGGCTCGGGCAAGAGTACCATCATGAATATCATCGGATGCCTCGACACACCGACCTCGGGCAGTTATTTTCTCAATGGTCCGGACGTCGCTCAGCTCAGCGATAATGAATTGGCTGAAATTCGCAACAAGGAAATCGGCTTCGTATTTCAAACCTTCAATCTCCTACCTCGCTACAGCGCCCTGGATAATGTGGCGCTGCCCTTGGTGTATGCCGGTGTGCCCAAAGAGGAGCGGCAAGAACGCGCCAAGCAAGCGCTGATTAGCGTTGGACTGGGTGACCGCTTGCATCACAAGCCCAATGAACTCTCCGGAGGACAGCGTCAGCGTGTCGCTGTAGCGCGCGCCCTGGTGAATCGCCCCTCCATCATCCTGGCCGATGAACCCACGGGGAACCTCGATACCAAAACAAGCCATGAAATCATGGGGCTTTTCGATGACATTCACGCAGCCGGCAATACCATCGTGATTGTAACGCACGAGGAAGATATTGCGCGTATGGCGCGCAGAATCGTGCGCATGCGCGACGGTAAAGTGGAAAGTGACTTAATCAACGCACCAACGGCATCCATGGCAGGAGCTTGAATTATTCAAGACAGGAGCGCCGCTCCTTTGATTCAAGAAGGGATGCCCCGTTTCTAAAAACCGCCTTTGTTTCCTTCAGCGAATAACCCCTTCCTGTGGTAAATTCGCAGCTCAACTTTTTTCCCATGGCTCATCCGACTATCGCCGACCTGTTTAAATCGCAACCCATCGACAGCACAGTCACCGTTCGTGGCTGGGTGCGTACGTTGCGTAACGATCAATTTCTTTCCGTTTCTGACGGTTCCACCATACGCACCATGCAGATTGTGGTCAACAAGGAACAACACGGAGAGTCCACTCTTAAGCGCCTTCAAACAGGTGCATCAGTAGCTGCAACGGGTAAAGTCCAGAAGAGCCTTGGCAAAGGCCAGGACATTGAAATCATCTGCGACACACTGGAAATCCTGGGCGATTGTGACCCCAATGAATACCCTATTCAGATGAAGCGTCACTCACTGGAATTTCTGCGTGAAAAAGCACACCTGCGTTTCCGCACCAATACCTTCGGTGCCGTATTCCGCATTCGCCATCACCTGGCATTTGCCATCCACAAATTCTTCAACGACCGCGGTTTTTACTACCTCCACTCCCCCATCATCACAGGAAGTGATGCTGAAGGGGCCGGAGAAATGTTCCGCGTCACCAATTTGAATCCCGAAGAAATAGCCGCAAAAGGAAGCGTCGATTACAGCGAAGACTTTTTCGGCAAGCCTACCAACCTGACTGTGAGCGGACAGCTCGAGGCAGAACTGGCAGCACTTGCGCTGGGTAAAGTCTACACCTTCGGGCCAACTTTTCGCGCCGAAAACTCCAACACCAGCCGTCACTTAGCTGAGTTCTGGATGATCGAGCCTGAAGTTGCCTTCAACGACATCGTCGACAACATGGATCTTGGCGAAGATTGCTTGAAGTTCTGTATTCAGTATGCACTGGATAACTGCACCGATGATCTCGAATTCCTGCAAGAGCGCGAACTCAATGAAGACAAGCAAAAGCCTGTCGATGATCGCCAATCCATGCCCCTGTTGGAACGCTTGAATATGATTGTCAGCAACGAATTCGAGCGCGTCACTTACACCGAGGCCATCGACATCCTGCTTAACTCCAATCATTTCAAGAAAAAGAAATTCAAATACCCCGTTGAGTGGGGAATCGACATGCAAAGTGAGCATGAGCGCTACCTGGTTGAGAAGCACTTTCAGAAACCGGTCATCATCACGGGATATCCTGCAGCCATCAAAGCGTTCTACATGCGCATGAATGAGCCTGATGAGCAAGGGCGTAAAACCGTTGCCGCGATGGACATACTCGTGCCCGGTATCGGAGAAATTATCGGCGGATCACAGCGCGAAGAACGCTATGAAATGTTGCGTGAAAAATGCGCGCAATTCAATATTCCGGAAGATCACATTTGGTGGTATCTGGAGACGCGTAAATTCGGAACATGCAAGCATGCCGGATTTGGTATGGGCTTCGAACGACTGATTATGTTCGTAACAGGAATGTCGAATATCCGCGATGTGATTCCATTCCCGCGCACTCCGCAAAACGCAGAATTTTAAGATCAGGCCATTAGTTCACGCGCATTGGCCAGCGATGCTGCCGTGAGCTTTTTACCACTCAGCATTTCGGCCAATTCATTGATGCGGTCTTCACCTTCCAGTGGAACCACTTCCGTGAAGGTAGCTATCTCATCGGCGTACTTACGCACCTTCCAATGATGATCTGATTTCCCCGCAATTTGTGGTAAATGCGTTATAACAATTAACTGCATATCTGCGCTCATTTCTTTGAGAATGCGACCGATCTTCAGCCCTACTTCACCACTCACCCCTTGATCGATTTCATCAAGAATCAATACAGGCAATTTGCGATGTTTACTGATGGATGCTTTTATGGCCAGCATCACGCGCGAGAGCTCTCCGCCGCTGGCAACCTTGTGTATGGCCTGGAATTGTGACCCTTTGTTGGCCTTGAATAAAAACGACACCTCATCCACACCGAGTGCATGAAACGTAGTTCCCTTCTCCACACGCAACGACACACCTGCGTGCTCCATGCTCAATTGTGCGAAGTAACCTGACATCTCCTTTTCAGCCCGCAAAGCGCCGGAAATTCTGGTTTCGTGAAGCTCGTCTGAAAGCTCAGCAAGCTTCCTTTCATAACCGGCACATTGCTTTTGCAGTTGCTCTATCTTTTCGTCGCTCGTGTTGGATAGCTCCACTTTGTTCGCCAATTCAATCTCTAACTGAATCAATTCTTCCACAGAATTCATCCGATGTTTCTTCTGCAATGAATACAGTGCTGACAGGCGATCTCCAAGCATTTGCGCTTTACGGTCATCGACTTCAACACGACCGGAGAAGCTTTCCATGTCACGCGATAACTCGCGCAACTCAACCAGCGAACTCTCCAATCGGGTAATGTAATCCTTCATTCCGGCGTGCTCTCCACCCAACTTCGTCAATTGCGCCTTGGCTCTGCTGATCAGCTGAAACGCGCTGTCCTCGCCTCCTTCTATAAAACCGTGAGCGGCTTCAAGTGCACTTTTGATTTGCTCGGCGTTGTTTAGCATATGTAATTCCTGCTCGAGGGCCTCTTGCCGCAGATCATGCAGATCCGCTTTGCGCAACTCCTGCAATTGAAACTGGATGTAATCCATTTCCTGCTGCCATTGTCCCTGACTGCGCACCAATTGATCAAGCGCCGCAGTAGCCTCTTTCC
>CANHYZ010000055.1 GCA_947464885.1 Flavobacteriales bacterium | reverse complement strand
GAGCACTTTCGTGCTGGAGGTATGTTCATTGCGCGCCACCAGATAGTAGACGCCGCTTTCAAGCTGGTCTTTTTCAATGATTATATTTCTTGGTTCATTGATCCATGTTTGAATTAATGCGCCCCACGTGTTGTAAAGCGACACATTCGAAAACCGCTCAGTAAAGATGATGGTGCAATCATCGCTGAAGGGGTTGGGGAAGGCTTGGATGTTATTTTCTCCTGCAAATTCTTGAACAGGGATTATGACATCGGTCGCGGTGGTGTCAGCGCACCCCAGTGAAACATTGGAAATAATAAAAGTTAGTATGAAATTGTCTGGAACACTTGGGTCTGTTGTTTCGATGCTTATAGCGCATGAATCACCTATCTCGGCATTATCGATTTGCCACGAATAGTCTAGAGCATAGAGGCTATTGGTTTCGTCGTCACATACACTCAACTCAATGGTGGTTCCTACCACAGGATCAATCAACACATTATAGGGATTATCGCTCATTAAATCATTTAGTCCAAAGAAATCCGTGCAATCGAAAATGCGATGAACGAACGGCTCCACATAGATTGACGTCTCTTCCATAGATAGATAGGGTGCTACTGTTATCGTTGAGCCCGGTGCAACATCGGTTTTAACTTGAACTTCGAAGACTACATATCCAAGCGCATCAATAGGGTCGCTCAAGGTGTCAGGAATGGCATAACCTTCACTTAAGTAAAGATCAATCGTGCCGTCATCATGTAAACAGCCGACAAGAGCTTCAGAAGCATAAAGAATATTCAATGTTTCGAGTTCAAACTCATTTGAGTTCAGGTTGATGGACATACGCAGACTGTCGACTTCTCCGGGTCCCATATTGCGGAATTGGACAAGATAGGTGATTGTCTCTCCGGCTTGAATATAGTTTCCCGGTTGGATGCCGATTGGAGTTGCAGTTATTTCTCCTGCAGGTTGAGGACTACAATCAATAGCGGGGGTTACAGCAAAATCATCAATATAAATACCCTGAACTGAAGGGCTATTCAATTCAATATGCAGGTTGAAGTCCAAGCTAGTGGCTTCAGATACATTGCCATCCACATGGAAGGTGTACAGACCGGATTCGCCCGGCATCAGGTTCTCGATGTACCATTCGGCATATCCTGCTGAAGTGCTGTCCGGACCAATCGTAAGCGATGAATCCGGGCCGGGAATGAATACTCCGTCACACGTAAGCGTCATGAGGCCCGATAGGATTGTACCTCCTGTGTTAACAACATATAATCCCGATCCATAACCGGATGAACAACTGTAGCTGTCCCAGTTCCCCGAAACAATTTGAGCTGTGGCAGATGTGTCAACGGTGGGCGCAGGAGCCAGACCAAACTTTAAAGTGTCTGCTCCCGCACTTGGGAATAAAGCATCTTGAAAAAGTGGAGTAGACGCGTTGGCAATTGTACCAATCCATGTTGGAAAAGAGTAAATCTCAAACGCGTAGTTTCCGGCGCGCACCGGTAGAATGAATTCACCAAGGTTGTTGGTGTAAACCGTAGCAGAATCCACTCCGGTATAACGAATCGGCCGATTGGCAATAATTTCTTCGTCCGTGTCCTGTAATCCGTTAATGTTCAAATCCAGAAAAGCCTTTAACACGACAGTATCCACAATACAATCGTACTCGCAACTCTCAGCCAAATGAACCGTCACGTTCTGATTATAATTGCACGCACAGGGATCCATACAACCTTGGCAGAGTAAGGAGCATGTACCGTCATCAACTGTCATATTACTCAAGAAATTACATGCGTTCGAATTGGTGCAGCCGGCGATGGCGGCAGGGGATTCATTAAACAAGCTACTCACCTCGTTGGATGATAAAAGGCGCTCCCAGATTGCAATATCATCGATTTTACCGAGGTATTGGAATTCACCACCATCTGCAGCAGAGCTACCTAGATATAATGTATTCGCAACCGATAATAATCCTGGTGTACCAATCCAGGTGTTAGAGCCTACCAAAACACCATCAACATATAGATGTGCTTGTGTGTCGTCTTTTGAAAAAGTAATCATGTGCCAGTCGCTATGACCGGTTAAAACTTGAGAGCTGTACAGATCCGTCGACACCTCAACTGAAATATAGCTCGTATCATTAAATTTATAAATTCCGCGTAAACTGTCTCCCCCGAAAAGCTGTAATCTCCAGCCGCTCTCAAGAACTCCTTCTGCAGAAACACTAGCAACTTCTGCAATAACACCGCTACTGTCAGGGTCAAGATTTAATTGAACCCAAAGGTTTACTGTTAGGCCCAAACCAGAACCATTGAAGTTACCGGCGGTAGAAGGTAAAACAATACGTTGGCCATTATTTTGGTCAGCAGCATAGAGGTCGTAAGCAGCACCCTCCTCGCCAAGCCTATCGAATTCTGATGAAGCAATAATTTCTGACGCCGCCACCTGATTTTCTTGATTTGTTGCATTCCCATCAAAGGGCCACCAACCCTCCAACGCTTGGCTATCAATATCGTTAACGTAGTCAGGAATTTGCGCCATTACACGTGATACACTCAGCGTCAATAAGGCGATAAATAGAAATAGATTTTTCATGATTTTGATGTGGTTAAGCAGCCGCAAATGTATTATGTAAACTCAAATCATTATGTTGAATCATCAGATTAACATTTCGTGAACGCAACAGGCGCCCCCATGGAAGGGCGCCCGCTGCGAGTCATTAGCGAATAATCAACCTTGAAGTTTGTCGGCGCTCGGCGCTACCAATGCTGATGGTATACATGCCGGGTGCCCATGATGCTGTGTCTAATTGAGTCGACAGTTTCGTGTTTTGGAACTGCGCCACGAGTCGTCCCGAACCATCCGTGATGGTCACCTCCCAATCGCCCTCAGGCAACACCAACGTCGCTGATGTTTCCGCAGGGTTGGGGTAAATAGTCATCCCCAATCCGTTCAACTCATCGGTGTGAAGCGGATTGTAGGCAATTTCGTCCGAGGCAGTGCATCCGAATTCATCGGTCATGATCACGGTGTAAGTGCCTGATTCGCGCGGATCGAGCGTTATACCCGTCGAAGGAAGCGGCTCGTTATCGAAGTACCACTGCCACTGGTTGCCCGCATTCACCGTGAGCACGCCGTTGTCGATGGTTATCTCAACAACAGGTTCGTGATGAACTACCAGCGCCGTGTCGAAGGTTACTGTGCAAAGGGCATTATCAATCTGCAACTGCACGTCGTATAAACCGACCGGAAGCGTTGCTGTAACCTCAGGTGTCGAAGCGACTGCATCGCCATCCAACGACCAGTGGTAACTATCCACGTAATCCTGTTCAGCCAAAGCGGTGAACACCTCACCGGCGCACAAACTGAAATCGGCTGTCGGTCCCTGAATGGTTTCGCAATCGAAAATCGTGTGCGTTGTCGTGTTGGTGATAATCGGCGGATTGGCATCGAAATAAATCTGCGCCGTGTTGTTCAAGACCGTACCATGCGCCAAATCACTGCGTGTGTTCACATAGAACAACACATAGCCTTGCGAAGCATCCACAGACACGCCGCTGTCGGGCAGGTAGATATTATCGAGGTAGAAATTTACCTCACCGGTTTCTAAATCAATGTCAGTATCAAAGTATTCATTCGGAACGTTGCTGACATGCACACTCACAGGCTCGAATGAATCGAGGTTCCAGACCTCCGGATTCAATACATCTTTAATTACCACATCTTCCGCAGGGAGATTTCCCGTGTTTTGGAAACGCACTTTGAACAAGATGCGCTGGTCGGCGAGAACGTAATGCTGATCGTAATGACCACCCGAGTATGCGCTAAGGTCGTTGGGGTCATAAGCGCAGGCCACCCAAGGCTCGTAATTGAATGTGTTTGTTGTGACTACTTGTCCGGCAGTATCGTATACGGTCGTTGTCACCGTAATTGGGAGCACCATGTCGAGGTATTCCAATCCCGGACTTGGGATGTGCACCATTGCAGGAAAATGTTCCAGTGAATAGAGGGTGTCGGAAGTGAAGCTGAAGTAGCCCGCACCCACACTGTCGATCGTAGCAATGGTCGGATCGGGCAGCGATGGAGCAAGTATCGAGTCAAAGGTGAATTCGGCTACGACAATCAACGGCTCCAGACCGATGTTGTGAACATCAGTTCCTCCATCGTATCCAAACTCACAGTGAATAATGGGGTTAGAGATCATGCTGACCCATGCATTGGTGCCTGTTGGTATGGGAGTGAAACCCCAAATGCCTTGGTTATAGCCCCAGTCTGCAGTAAAGGTTAATGGTGTTGTAGCCATCCACTCGTCATAGATCGATGAATCACCCTGAAGAGAAGTGTTCATTGAATCCAACTCGAAATAAACATACCCTAATTCATCTATGGTCATCACTGAGTCGATACCAAGCACGCTTACCGGAAAATCAGTTAACCACGGCTCGTTCCAATCCCAGACCCCGTTATAATTAACATCGTAAAAGGCGCTGATATAGTAGGCATAGCGGCAATCCTCATTTGTGCTTGCCAAGTATGAATAGTTGATTGCATTGTAATCATTGCATTCCACGGGTACTTCACACTCGCACCACCAGTTGATGAAGGACTCTTCCGTGTTGGGGTCGCCATCATCGCATGCGGAACCGGGATAGATGCATGAACCGTCATCCACCACCGCCGTCCAATCGAAATTGCAAGCCGAAGGATCGATACACCCCACTTCCCAGTTACCGGAGATACCCTGGCAGTTACACCAGTCGTCGTACATGTCGTTGAGCGTGTTTGGATCGCCGTCGTCGCACGACCACTGCGGGTAGGCGCATGACCAATCGTCGGTATTTGCAGCAGGATCGAAATTGCAGGCGCTTGGATCGGTACAACCGATATGAATCCAACCAGTTGTTTCATTGAGTGCGTAGACTTCATCGAAATCCATGAAGCGTTGCCATACGGCGACATTCGCGATATCACCGGTGAGGTTGGCAAAGCCGTTGACACCTTGACCGAGCGTGATAACAGCACCCTGAGTAATCGGTGAGAAGGTGTCGTAGAATCCATCATTGTGGAACTGGCCATTCACGTAAAGCATCATGTAACCGCCGGTTTGCGCCAGCGTGATGCTATGCCAGCTTGCCGGATTCACTTGACCGATGGTGTACGCCACCGACTCGGTTTCACCGTTGAGTAGGATGTTCACTGATCCCCCTTCAATGGTTTCATCATAATAGATGTGGAGCCCGTCACTGCTGAGCAGTGTTTGTGCCGTGCCGTCATACGAGGGAACGGCAGCTTCGATGTGAATCGTGAAGTCCCCATCCATCCAATCGGACGGCACGGGAAGTTCAATACTGCTGTTGTCGAAATGATAAGCGGACTCAGTGTATCCCATGCCGTCGGCCGTCAATGTCGCATTTTGAACGGTGCCGTTCGCGGCAAGTGGTCCATGATCATCCGCATTTCCGCAGAAGGGCCAGTGACCAATTAAGTCCGTCGCCATAGCGGATTCGATTTCCGAACAAGGCGCATCGAGCGTTTCGCCTGTGTAAAGTGCCAGGACTTCATTGCTGGAGAGCGCACGATTCCAAATGCCGACCTCGTCCATGAATCCTTTGTAGAAGGCCCATGGATTTCCGCTCTGTTGCATGGCGCCCAGCATGATGTCAACCGTGTTGTAGATTTCCGTGGCTTCACCAACCCATGCTTGTTCATTGATCAGTGTGCCATCGATATAGAGTTTGCCGACGGTATGATCAACTGAAAACGTAATCATGTGCCAGGCGTTATCGAAAATATCGCCGTCGTAATTGATGCCGGAACCGCAATCACCCTGGCCTTCCACAACGCCATTGCACCCGCAGGAACAACCTTCTTCCGTCATATCCGGAAGCGCTGTTGTGTATGCCGGAATAACTGCGTCGTCGTTGTCGCCGCCGCGCATGGTGCTGATGTGCCACGTGTTGGCGCCGTCGCCGATGCCTTTGGTAATTACCGGACCGCCACCAATGCCGTCGGTGAACTTGAATTCCGATGACGGCTTCACCCAACAAGATACCGTGAGTGGCAGCTGGTTGAGCGAAGGACGGTGGGGAATGCTTACGAATGCGGATTGGCCGGAGAGGTAAAGCGCTTGACCCGGATTGTTGAATCTGTCGGCTGAAAACGTTGCGTTCATCATCGCTCCATGGTTCTGTAACGTTGAAGCATCTTGGGCATTGCCGGTGAAGGAATACCAGCCGACAAGCTGCTGTGGTGAAACATAGCCGGGAATCTGCGCAAGCACCGAAAGGCAGATGTTCATCATAGCGCCCATCAACGCAAGCTTGAGCGCTGTTTTTTGGCTGAAGAAGGTGAAGTGTTTCATTTGGTGGATGTGTGTAGTGGTGAATGAATTATTTCTTCGCCTTATTGGCCCAGCCGCAACCTTCATCGCTCAGCATGCAGCCGTTGTATCGCTTGTACAGGTTTTTATTATAACCGACTGTCTTTGATGATGAGCAAGAGCATACCAGGGATGCAACAACAATCAATAGGATGGAAGTGGTGAACAGCTTTTTCATGACATTAAATGATTTGGTTAGAAAGTGTTTTTGGTTGGAAGTGATGTTTAGTTGTGCATCAAATCCGTTGCGAAGGTGTGCGCTTGAAACGCACCTTATGCATACAACTTAGTGGACGGGTTGAAGGAGTGAGAATTTGGAATTCTTCGGTTCCGAGGGATACGAATTCTCACGAAAAACGCCCGATTTCTCGGGCGCAAAGGGTTGTATTGTTCAATGAAGGGAAAAGCTTACTCCAAAACGATGCGGTTGATTGTGGTCTGATCGCCTGTCTTCACCACAAGGCTGTAGCAGCCGCGCGCCAAGCCTGAGACATCAATCGCCTGCTGGCGTTGCGCTATCACGCCTTCCCAAGCCACGCGGCCGACCATGTCCATAAGCTGCACCGAGCCACCGGCTGTGTTCGTCATAAGGTGAAGCGTATGCGTTGCCGGATTCGGATAACATACCTGTTTACTGGAATGCATATTCAGATTATTCACCACAAACTCGTTCGACCAACTTTCGCAATCGCCCTCACCGAAGATTTGCGCGCGATAGACACCATCTCCCAACAATGGTAGTTCATTTCCTAAAGGAGAATTCACCGCGATGTTGTTGTAGTACCAAGCGCATGAATCAGCACCTGACAGGAATAGGAAGGTGCCCGCCAACACAATTTCACCCGTGGGAATGGCGTGTATAACAACGGGTTTGCTGTCAATCACTTCGCACACGGGATTCGAAACGGAAAGCCCAACGGTGTATTCACCCTGTCCAAAGAGGTCGGAAAATGTACTCACGGTGGACATCAAACTGTCTTCAACATACCAGCGGTAAGTAAGGGCCGAATCGGCCATGGCCTGTAAATGCAAACTGTCGCCTTCGCATAGCACAAGGTCACCCGTAATGCCCGGAAGCAAAGCGCAGTTATAGATCGTGTGGAAAGCCGAGTCGATGAGCTGTGTTTCCGACAAATCAAACACCACATAGGCCTCATGATAGAAGGTGCTATCGACCGGAAGATCAGCGCGCAATTGAGCTGAATACACAGCATAGGCCATAGCGTTCACCGGGTCGTTAGTCACCGATGGCAGCTGAATGCTGTTGAATGAAAGGTCGATTGTGCCGTCATCATGTAAACAACCCACTACGGCTGCTGATGTGTAAAGCAACTCAAAGCTGTCGGTCACGAATTGCTGACTGTTGAGGTTATGGATCACTAGCACATCCTGCGCTGTTGCTTCGGTCGAATTCAGAAAGTGCGTGCGGAAGGTGATGCGCTCACCTTGATTGACGTAGTGAAACTGATCCGTGTAGCCGAGTGGTGTCGGGTTAATGTGTGAATCTTCAGTTTCACAACTAACCACAGGAGTGAGTTCGAAGTACTCATCGTTGACGACAGCTCCGGCCTCGTCATAGAGCGTGAGGTGAAGGGAAAACGCAAAAGACTGTCCTGCATATTCCGAACCCGGTCCTGCAATGAAAAATGCGAGCAATTGCGGTTGCCAGGCTGCGAGGTTGTCGATCTCCCACGTTGCGAAGCCTGCACCCGCGGTGGTAGGTGCAACACTCAGCGACGCAGCGGCTTGCGGAGTTAGAAGTGGATCACACGTCAGGGTCAGCGTTCCATGGGCTGCGATGCTGCCCTTATTGCGCACGAAGAGTCCCGACTCGAAACCGTTGTCGCACTGGATGTCGTGATAGAACCCTTCAATCACCGAAACATCTACCTCCGTGGAAGGCGCTGTTTCCATCAGTCCGAAGAAGGCAACAGTGGAACCGGGGATGTCGATCGTATAGGTGTTGGGTGTCGTGCTGATCCAGTTGTCGGTTGGGTTGAGGAGTGAGTAGTGAATAGTACCGGCTGGAAGTGGCACGATGATCATGCCCGCTACGTTGGTGTAAACGGTTTTATCTAATTCATCGAAATGCACAGGCCAGTGTTGCAGGGGTGTTTCGTCGTTTTCATAAACACCGTTGCCGTTGGCATCGTTAAAGACGGTAATGAAACTCATCGCTTGGTTGCAGGAATAATCACACGTGCCATCGTTGACCACGGCGTTTTGATCATAGTTGCACGCGCAGGGATCCACGCAACCGGCGCAGTTGAAGTCGCACGAGCCATCGTCGACACTTGCTTCGGGAGCATAGTTGCACGCGTTTGTATTCATGCAACCGGCGACGGGAGGCATGCCGAGGTAGAGGGTTTCTATTTCGAGGTCTGTCAGCGCACGGTTCCATAAGCCCACTTCATCGATGCTGCCATGGAACATGAAGTTGGAGCCCAGGTCGGTGCCGCCAATGTGTAAGTCGTCGGTGTTGGTGGGCGCGCCCGGGTTGCCGGTCCACACTTGGGTTGTTTGCAGCGCGCCATCGAAGTAGAATCGTCCGCTATCAGCATCGACAGAGAACGTCAGCATGTGCCAGTGATTGTCGTAGACATCGCCGGTATAATTGATGCCCGTTGCGCAGGCCGCGGTCGACACCACGCCGTTACAGTTGGGCGGCGCATTGAGCATATAGCCCGGCGCAAGGGTTTGTGTTGCTTCCCCACTCACACTCATGACCCATCCGTTCCAGGAAGCGTTGGCATAGTGCTGAACGATCATCCCACCGTTATCGTCATCTTCCGTGCGCACCCAAACGGAGACGGTGAGCGGATAAGCGTTGAAGGCGGGTGAATAGGGCACCAGG
>CANHYZ010000054.1 GCA_947464885.1 Flavobacteriales bacterium | reverse complement strand
GTCCGGGAAGTGTTCCTCAAAAAATGCTCTGACGGCTTCAGGCGTTTTCAAATTGGCCAGGGCATGTTCGCCTTCAAACGGAATAAACAGTGTGCAGGTAAACGAGCCATCCACATTCGGCAAGGCGATCATCATGAACTCACCGCGCGGCCAGATATGCAAACAAGCGCTGTCAAGCTGATGTGTGCCATCGGCATGGGGCGGAATCTCCAACTCCTTGTAGCCGTGATCAAGATAGTTCTGCGAATAATCATAGCGATCAAGGCGCGTCAGGCGCGAACGCACAGCGCTGAAAGCACCGTCGGTTCCGAATACCTGATCAAATGAATCCCGCACTTCCTGACCTGAAACCTCGTCATGAAAGACAAGCGTGTTGGTGTCAAGATCAACATCCATGCAACGGTGCTGAAAAGCAAACGTGACATTGGCATGTTCCGCTGCGCACCTCAACAATGTTTGATTGAGCAAGCCGCGCGACACACTGTAAATCGCTTGTCCTTCTTTGCCATAGGGCTGGTAAGTCAGCTTTCCATCGACGGCGTGCATCATTCGACCGTGCATGGGAATGGCAACTTCGCGAATTGCATCAGCAATGCCGGCGCCCTCCAATCCCTTCCATCCACGGTCACTGAGCGCGAGATTAATACTCTTGCCCTGCACTATTTTCATTTTGCGGATATCCGGACGGCGATCAAATACATGGACTTGGTATCCGCGCTTGGCCATATAAACAGCCCATAAGCTGCCCACTAAACCGGCTCCAACAATTGCGACTTTCTTATTACTCATTTCGATGGTGATGCTAACTACTTCACTTTATCCAGCGCTTGACGCAAATCATCAATCAGGCCCTCCATGTCTTCTACACCAACGCTCAAGCGAAGGAGCGAATCAACCAATCCCGTTTTGATGCGCTCTTCACGAGGAATGGACGCATGCGTCATGGAAGCCGGATGACCGACAAGCGATTCAACGCCGCCAAGTGATTCAGCCAGCGAGAAAACACGCAAAGCCTGCGCAAGTTCGCTGGCATCATCAAACGAGTCGCTTTTAAGTGTAAACGATATCATTCCACCGAAACCGCTCATCTGGCTCTTGGCTACGGCATGATTCGGATGATCTTCAAAACCGGGCCAGTAAACCTTTCCAACTTTCGGATGCGCTCTGAGAAATTCTGCGACTGCCTTTCCGTTTTCGCAGTGCGCCTTCATGCGCAGGTGAAGCGTTTTCAAGCCACGCAGCACCAAAAACGAATCTTGCGGACCGGGTACAGGTCCACATGAATTGGTGATGAAAGCCAACTGATCGTAGAGCTCCTTGTTGCTCGTCATCAGCGCGCCCATCACCACATCACTGTGACCGCCAAGGTATTTCGTTGCACTGTGCATCACAATGTCAGCGCCCAGGTCGAGTGGATTTTGCAAGTAGGGTGAAGCAAACGTGTTGTCGACTACCGAAATGAAGTTGTGCTTTTTCGCCAACGCCGTGTAGTGACGGATATCGATAATCTTCATCATCGGATTGGTCGGAGTTTCGATCCAGATCATGCGCGTCTTGGCATTCACCAATCGCTCAGTCGCCGCCAAATCATGCATATCCACAAAGTGGAACCGAATTCCCATTTTCTCGAACACCTTGGTGAACAAGCGATAGGTTCCACCATACAAATCATCGGTAGCAATCACCTCATCACCGGGCGATAGTAATTTGATTATCGTATCAATAGCGCCCATCCCGCTGCTGAAGCACAAGCAATACTCGGCGTTTTCCAGAGCCGCCAGACAGCTTTCAAGAGCAACACGCGTGGGGTTTTTTCCTCGTGCATACGCATAGCCTTTGTGCTTGGCAGGTGCTTCCTGAACGTAGGTTGATGTTTGATAAATCGGAGTCATGATGGCCCCGGTGGTTGGGTCAGGCTCCTGACCGGCGTGAATCGCCTTGGTACCGAATTTCATAAATGGAATTTTGACGCAAGTAACGACAAAAACGCATCAACTTTTTTTCGAATTTCCGCCGATACGGTCGGGATTGGCCGATAAGAACGACTTCCAACCGCCATAGGTTTTTGCCCCCGCCAGCGGACTGCTGCTTTGGTAATAATGACACACTGCAGCCGCCAATCCATCGGTCGCGTCCAGTTTTTCCGGCATATCCGCATCGGGAATAGAAAGCGTGCGTTGCAACATTGCGGCCACCTGTTCCTTTGATGCACTTCCGCTTCCCGTGATGCTTTGTTTAATCTTACGTGGCGCATACTCTACTACAGGAAGCTTCCTGCTCAAGGCGGCTGCAATTGCAACTCCCTGAGCCCTGCCCAGCTTCAACATAGACTGCACATTCTTGCCGAAAAACGGCGCTTCAATGGCCAATTCGTCGGGATGAAAACTATCCATCAACTCAATGACACGCTCGAAGATGCGCTGCAACTTGAGGTGGTGATCATCAATCTTGTCCAAACGCAAAACACCCATTGTAAGGAGCTTCATTTGCTTGCCCTTCACCTCGATGATGCCGTAACCCAAGATGGACGTACCCGGATCGATTCCCAATATGATGCGCTCGTTAGCCAAATTGCTTGTTTCTTTGATGCGGTAAAGCTATGGTAGTAATCCTGTTAATCTTCCTTTTCCTGACCTCCCTCTACATGGGGTGGGTGCTTTGGCTTTACGCCCTGTGGAGAAGGCTAGCTGAAAGCACTCCTTTCACAAGCGATGCGAGCCATCTGAGCATCCTGGTGCCCTTCAGAAATGAAAGCGAAAACCTGAAAGCGCTTTGCCAATCTCTGAAAGCTGTTCTTTCACACTGCCAACATGTTGAAGTTCTGTTCATCGATGATCATAGCATCGATGATTCAATCCATGTCATTCAACAATTTCAAAGCGACTATCCGGGCACACGTCTCCTTCATCAAACCGACACTTTCGGCAAGAAAAAAGGCGTCGATCTGGGCGTAGCAACTTCTGACAGAACATGGATCGTAGCGCTGGATGCCGACGTCGTGCTTCCCGAAAACTGGCTTGTCGCCGTTGCCGCTAATACGGCGCATAGCAAGGCCGACATGCTGATTCTTCCCTTGCGCATCGGTCCGGCATCCAACCTCATCAGCAGGCTGCAGGAAGTCGAGTTTCTCAGTGTGATGGGAGTTACAGCCTCCATGGCAGCTGCAGGCCTTCCCATTTTGTGCAACGGCGCCAACCTGTGTTTCCGCAAAGAAGCCTATGAATCGGTCCGCCGGCAACGTCGGGATTTTCACATCACCAGCGGTGACGATCTCTTTTTACTGCATGCACTCAAGGCGAAACATACGATTGCATGGGTTCATGATTTGCGCACACAGGTAGCCACACAACCGCATGTGACGCTGCGCGGACTGGCCATGCAACGCCTTCGCTGGATGGGCAAAACATCGAGGATGAATGATCTGGCGCTGCGCTATACCGCTTGGTTGACATTCGGCATGAATGCGCTTGTGATGGTCGGCTTTTGCATGACCTTGAATCGCCCGTCATTGCTTCCCTTCTTTCTGCTGTTCTTCATCGCTAAAGCAATTGCTGATGCGCTGCTCATCTTCGCCGTTGGCCAATGGATGTGTATAAAACGGGTGAAGAGATTTTACGGACTCTTGATTTTTATCTATCCGCTCTACGCAACTTTGTTCCCGTTGATCAGCATTCTCTATAAACCCACGTGGAAAGGACGGGCAACGAACATAGCATAAACACGCATTCACCGGCAGCCATCGCTTGGCGCCGATTCCGTCGTAATCCCACGGCCATGGGCGGCCTTGCTTTCATCACACTCATCCTGCTCGTTTCGATCATTGGCCCTTTCATTCGTCCCGATAGCACCGTAAACGCCAACAATCAAGCGCTCGAATTAAGCAGACAAAAACCCGGCTTTGAAGTGAGCGAATTACGGATTGCATCACAGGCCGAATCTCCCGGATTTGTACAGACGTGGATTGACGGCGGGCGTACCGACAACTATACCGGCATTTGTGTCGACTCGATTGTGGTACAGGGTACACAGCTTATCGCCTATCGCTTCGGGAAGAGTGCTGTCTTCGCCGACACGATTCCGATGGAAACACTGATGCAATCGCCGGACGGCAACTTCCTCTTCAAGCGCGGCTTCGTGCTTGGCACCGATAAATACGGACGAGACCTGCTATCGCGCCTGATGGCCGGAAGCAGCATTTCGCTCGCCGTTGGCAGCATCGCTGTGTTGATTTCGCTCCTTGTCGGACTCACGCTAGGCCTGATCGCAGGCTATTACCGCGGCAAGGTGGATGCCCTCATCATGTGGTTCACCAATGTTGTCTGGGCTGTTCCAACCCTCATCTTGGTGATGGCTATCACCTTCGCTTTCGGTACCGGATTTTGGAAAGTGTTTCTGGCTGTCGGACTTACGATGTGGGTGGAAGTAGCGCGCATCGCTCGCGGGCAAGTGCTGAGCATCCGGGAAAAAGAATACGTTGAAGCGGCAAGGGCCCTTGGCTACTCCGAGTTTCGCATCATTTTCAAACACATCCTGCCCAACATTCTTTCACCCATCATCGTCATATCCGCTGCCAATTTTGCCTCCGCCATTTTAATTGAGGCCGGATTGAGTTTCCTCGGACTTGGCGCACAAATCCCCACGCCCAGCTGGGGAAATATGATTCGTGAACACTACGCATACATCACTACTGATCTCGCCTACCTGGCCATCGTGCCCGGCTTCATGATTATGCTGCTGGTTTTGGCCTTTATGATGGTCGGAAACGGTCTTCGCGATGCTCTCGACGTGAGAGAGTAATCGGAACACTCAACAACTTTAGCCGTTCAATCTTACTTTCGCGACTATGGAAAAAAATGCGCGCATCTACGTTGCCGGTCACCGCGGAATGGTCGGTAGTGCAATCATTCGTAAACTCGAACGCGAAGGACATACCAACCTGCTTTTGAAAACATCGGCAGAACTAGATCTGCGCAACCAGCAGGCTGTCGACTCGTTCTTTGAAGACAATCGTCCGGAATATGTGTTTCTGGCGGCAGCCAAAGTCGGCGGCATCCATGCCAACAATGTCTATCGCGCCGAGTTTCTGTTTGACAACCTCATGATAGAGGCCAACATCATTCATGCTGCCTATAAGCATGGCGTGAAAAAATTGCTTTTTCTGGGATCATCGTGCATCTATCCGAAACTGGCTCCACAACCCTTGCAAGAAGAGAGCCTACTCACCGGTGCTCTGGAGCCAACCAATGAACCATACGCCATTGCTAAAATTGCGGGCATCAAACTGTGCGAAGCGTATCGCGATCAGTACGGCTGCAACTTCATTTCTGCCATGCCGACCAACTTGTATGGACCGAACGACAATTACGACCTCAATAACTCACACGTGTTGCCGGCGCTCATTCGCAAGTTTCATACGGCGAAAGTGAATGGAGAGGCGGAAGTGGAAGTATGGGGAACAGGCTCACCGTTACGTGAATTCCTGCATGTGGATGACCTGGCCGAAGGCTGTTATCACCTCATGCTGCATTACAACGAAAAACTATTTGTCAATATCGGCACCGGCGAAGACCTCACCATCAAAGCCCTTGCTGAACTTGTACGCGATATTGTGGGCTTCTCAGGTCAAATCCGCTGGAATACGGAGAAGCCCGACGGCACACCGCGCAAACTCATGGATGTAAGCCGCATTCACCGATTCGGATGGAAACACCGCATCGATTTGCGCAACGGTATTGCTGCCGTCTACGAAGAGTTCCAGCAATATGAGCTTTCGCAACTGCGCGCGAAATGACCATTACTCGATTCATTACACGTCTAACAGCAATCCTATTGCTGATGGGATTCGGCGATTACTGCCGATCACAATCACTCTACATTCCTCTGCACCGCGCCTGGACGAATAGCGCCATGTCGTCGGCCCTGCAGGATTCCTTGCCTGCACTTCATCTGGCCGAAAAACCACTGCTTTCCATCGAGCTCCATAGCGATGGCGCCGCTATTGAGCGAGATTCCGCTGCCGCAGGGCGTTCGAAGTTCCGTGCAAAATTGATGTATGATCACCTGGTCGATATTCGGGATGAGCAGTATGAGCTCACGCTCGATCCGGTGCTCGACGCATACGCCGGTAAAGACATTGCCGACACCGGAGCATGGAATTCAGCGAATCTATTCTTCAATCAGCGCGGACTGCTCTTAAGAGGCCGCGTGGGCAAACAACTGTTTTTCGAAACTTCCTTTTTTGAAACGCAAACGGTCGTTCCTGACTACCTGCAGGCCTTCAACAATCGGTACGGCATTTATCCCGGATTTGGAAGAACCAAGCGTTATAAGGAAAACGGCTACGATTTCGCACTGGCAACATCCCACGTCACCTATGTGCCGCGAAAGAACATCACGCTGCAAATCGGTCAGGGCAAACACCACTATGGCCATGGTTATCGCTCACTGCTCTGGAGCGATGCATCGTTTGTCTATCCGTTTGTTAAGGCCCGTTTCTCGCTGTTCGACGATCGACTGACCTACAGCACGCTTTACGCAGAGTTGCGCACCCTGGAGCGCTTGCCTCAAGGAGAAGTCCCTGAATCGCTCTTCAAACCCAAGAGTGCCAGTGTTCATTATCTCAGCTACACCCCGCACCCGTCATTCGAGGTTGGGTTGTTTGAGAGTATCATCTGGAATCGATTCGACAGCACAGGCACCCACGCACCGTCGGCTATGGCGGCAGTTCCCATCCTTGGTGTTCATAGCGCAGCGCAGGGTCTTGACTCCCAAAACAACGGCATGCTCGGATTGAATATGGCTTGGCGTTTCAAGCAGAAATTCATGCTCTATGCCCAATGCGCTGCGGATTCGCCGCGTGATCAACGTATGGGTTATCAATTCGGTTTCCGCGTGTTCGACCTCGTTGAGGGACTTGACATCCAAAGTGAATTCAACACGGCTTCCGATTTCGTTTATGCCAGTCGTTTCGTACTTCAGCAATACGCCCATGTCAATCAGCCGCTTGGACACCCCGCCGGAGGAGCATTCCGTGAATGGGTGTTTATCGCCAATTACCACAGGCAGCGCTTTTGGGCAGAAGTAAAAGTGAACGACCTCAAACAAAGCCAAGGACCGGGAGGCGACTTCGAAGCGAACCCCGATGGCATTTTTCAAACTATCGCTGCCTGGCCGGAAAAGCAGCGGCAACAACTCGACATCCAATGCGGATGGATCGTACAGCCTCAAACGCGCACTTCCGTGGTGGCAGGATGTACACTTCAAAACTATCCGATTATAGGAAACTCTATTGCGGAAACAACCTGGCTATGGTTGGGAATTCGCGCGCAGTTGCTGAATCACTACAACGACTATCAATAACTGCGGTTGACAGCCGAAAAAACACTGCGCGTTTTGCACGGTAATGCCGTAATTTCGCCCTGACCTTAAGCCAAGTAAGTATCGTGACAGAGATTATCAGAGAATTATTAGGTTCTTTTCTAACCGCTTTCATCCTCGTGGTGATTGCGACTCCTTCCCTAATTAAAGTTGCCAAACTCAAGCACCTGGTGGATGAACCCGGCGACGCGCGCAAGTTGCACCGCCGTTCAGTTCCAACCATTGGAGGCATCGTCATCTTCGCAGGTACGATCATCGGATACAGCTTATGGTTCCCGTCGAAAGAAGGCTGGATTCTCGGCGAAAACTATTATCCCATCGAAGCGCTTAACGAATTCAAATACCTCGTGGCGTGTATGTTCATCCTCTTCTTCCTGGGATTGAAAGATGACATCATTGGTGTATCGCCGGCCAAGAAATTATTGGTACACATGCTTATCGGTTTCATACTTGTGTATGTTGCCGATATACGTATCACCCAGTTCTGGGGGTTGTTTGGCGTCGATAGCCTTCCCTATTGGTTGAGTCTCACACTTTCCATGTTCGTATATGTTGTGATCGTAAATGCCATCAATCTTATTGATGGCGTGGATGGGTTGGCAGCGGGATTTGGCTTCATTGCCAGTATTGCTTTTGCCTATTGGTTTTACCGCACAGGCGATCACCCGCTAACACTTTTGGCAACCGGCTTAGCGGGAGCGCTTCTTGGCTTCCTTATTTTCAACTTTCAACCGGCCAAACTTTTTATGGGTGATTCGGGATCACTGATTATTGGTCTAGTGATATTTGTTCTGGCGGTGAAACTGATTGAATTCCCGGTCAAGCGCATGCTGACTCACATGGAACCCTTGCCGAAACCCGTTTTAGCCATGGCAATTTTAGCTTACCCATTGATTGACACACTGCGGGTTTTCATCTTGCGCGCAATGGCCGGAAGATCCCCTTTCTCTGCTGATAAAAACCATATCCATCACAAATTATTGGCCTTAGGATTCAGCCACCGTCAAACCTGTTTCATTCTCTACGCATTTTCCATTGCAATTATAATTCTGGCTTACCTCAGTCCAAAGTACTCACCAAACGTCAGTTTCCTGATTGTGATGTCCATTGCTGTGCTCAGTTTAAACTCGGTTTTCCTGTTCAAGAATAAGGCGACCGGCAAATCGAAGTAAGCAAAAAGCACCCTGACACTATGAGTAAAATCCTTATCATCGATGACGAGCAGGCCATCCGCAAAGCACTGCGTGAAATCCTCGAGTATGAATCCTTCACGATTACCGAGGCAGAGGACGGTCCAACTGCCCTGAAAATCCTTGAAAAGGAAACCTTCGATGTCATTTTTTGCGACATCAAAATGCCCCGCATGGACGGCATGGAAGCATTGTCCAAATTGAAAGAAAAGGGTGTCGAAACACCAGTGATCATGATTACCGGTCACGGCAACGTTGAGACCGCTGTGGAAGCGCTCAAGAAAGGCGCTTACGACTTCATCCAAAAACCACTCGACCTGAATCGCATTCTGGTGAGTGTGCGCAACGCCAGCAATCAGCAAGCGCTTCAGAAAGAAACGAAAACGCTTCGCAAAAAAATCAATAAGTCAGCGGGCAGTAGCATTGTCGGAGAAAGCAATGCCATCATGGAAATCAAAAAAATGATTGACACGGTGGCCCCGACGGAAGCACGTGTATTAATCACCGGCGGCAATGGATCAGGAAAAGAACTTGTTGCACGCCAGCTTCACGAAAAAAGCGAGCGCGCACAAGGCCCCTTTATTGAAGTGAACTGTGCAGCCATTCCGACCGAGCTCATCGAAAGCGAACTCTTCGGTCACGAAAAAGGTTCCTTCACATCGGCCATCAAAACACGCCAGGGCAAGTTCGAACTCGCCGATAATGGAACACTCTTTCTGGATGAAATCGGTGACATGTCGATGGCCGCACAAG
>CANHYZ010000053.1 GCA_947464885.1 Flavobacteriales bacterium | reverse complement strand
GCCGTTGGTGATATTTTATTTCTACAGGAAGAAGGGGTAGAGAGGATTGGAGGATTATAGGATTGTAGAAGGCCCCCTCATTCTCATTGTGTTTCTGATTCTCATTCTAAAAATTCCAGAAAGAGAATCAGAAAGAGAATCAGAAACAGAAACAGAATGAGAAACAGAAAGAATGGCCGAAGCCCCCTATAATCCTACAATCCTGCAATCCTACAATCCTACATTCCTATAGAGCCCCACAAACGCCTCCGCCACCGCTTCATTACTAAACCGCTCCACAGCATACGAGCGCAACGCTGCTTTATCGTAGTGGTGTATAGTGGTTGCCATCGTTTCAATAGCTACCGCCAGCGCATCTTCATCACCGCGGTCCACGAGAATTCCGCGTTCTGCACTGATATGCTCGCTGATGCCGCCCACACGCGTGCTGATCACGGGCAGTCCGCAGGCGAGGGCTTCCACAATGACGCAAGGTAAATTTTCGTAGTTGCTGAATAGAAGCAGCGCGTGTGATGATTCCATCTTGCGCGCCACACCTTCCCAGGAAATTTCACCGAAGAAGTCGATGGAACTCGCGCGAATACCCAGGCTTGCGGCGTGCTGTTTCCAATGCTCCACCGGACCATCACCGCCCAAGGTGAGGTGTACATTGGGATTCCGGTCCGATATTTTTTTCCAAACACGTAAAATTCCACTGATGTTTTTGTGGCCATCGACGAGTGAGCTCACATGGAGGAAACGCACCTGACTATTGTCCGGATTGGCCAAGGAGAACAAGCGTGTGTCGACAACATTGGGCACCACACGGTAGTTTCCGTGAATACCGAAGTCGATCATTTTTTGCTGTAAATCGAGTGTCACGGGACAGAGGAACGACGCTTTGCGAGAACCGAACTTCGACATCCAGGCGAGGAGGGAGTGTCGTTTTCCGGCATTGACGGGGTCGTAGCCTGTCCAGTGTTCCGTTACGATGTAGGGGAGATTGAATTTGCTGTGTAACCAGCGGGGCTGCCAACCTTGGGGCCAGAGTACATTGTGATGCACCACATCGAATTGAACGTTCTTGGAACGCATTAAGTGAAAGACGCCTTTTATGAAGGCTTTGCGTTTGGCAAAGAATCCGCTCTTACAGTAGACAATAACCGTGTTAACGTTTTTCTCTCGATGTTCTTCAATGCGCGGAGGTCCTTGCCATTGTGGCATGGAGGCCACATACAACACCCAGACATCACACAGCGTAGCTACCGCTTCGGCATGGCGTTGAACGAAATTCCCCAAGGTCGTATGCGCCTTGCTGGGGTACCAGGCTGAGGTGAAAAGTATGGTCAGTCGCTTGTGGCTCATCGCTTTTGATGGCTGCAATCTAAGCTGAAACGATTACTTGATTTTCTTGTTGGTTCTGAAGAAAAAATGCTTTTAATTTGCAACCGCTTTTAAACGGTGGTCGTAGCTCAGTTGGTAGAGCCCCAGATTGTGGTTCTGGTTGTCGTGGGTTCGATCCCCATCGATCACCCTGATAGTGAAAGTCCTGACTTTGTCGGGACTTTTATTTTTTCAGGCTGTCCTCAATTCCATTTACAAAAACCTCTATCACGCGCAGGGTCTCAGCTTGCTCGCAACCTTTGAATCCGGTGAGCTTATCATAGCTAATCGTTTGGTTGAATTGCTCCAGCATCGGCTTTGCCAGTGGCATATAACTCCAGTGCCAGGCCTCCTCTTCATAGCCTTGTCTGCCGTTCATCTTAGAGGTGTAGGTTTGATAGAACCCGAACGTTGCGGCATTGGCACAGAGCCAGTCATAGACCTTTTTGCCGGCACCTTGCTTGAAGTACGAGGGTTCTAAACTGTTGATGTCAATGTCGGTTCCCCAATGATGACGACTACATCCAGGCATGCTGCTGTATTTGAGGATGTCTTTGGCTTTATCAGCTTCCGATCGGCCTTTGTATTTCTCTTGCGACCATTTGCGTTCCCAGATAGATTTCTGGTAGTTGAAATTACGTGTTGCCGAAATAATGGTGAGGTTAATTCCTTCCTTCGCTGCTGTTTTATGCATGCTTATGAAAGCGTCATACGCTTCTCTTCGCAGATAAAGATTGGGTTTGGAGCAAACTGAGCTGTGAACTTGAACGAATCCCTTGTGGGTAGCCGGCTCGAACTGACCAAGCAACTCTTCGGCAGTGTATGGCTTCAAGCTATCGGTTTGCGCAACATTAGCTGTGCCTATATGCAGCGAGCGAGCCTGAATATTCAGACTCGCTCCCCATACTATGATAACGATAAGAAGTATGCGCATCAATGAATTCCTTTTGCGGCGAGGTAACGCTCGGCATCAAGGGCTGCCATGCATCCTGTGCCGGCGGCTGTTACGGCCTGGCGATAGGTTTTATCAGCAGCATCACCGGCTACAAAAACGCCTTCGATGTTTGTTTTGGATGATCCCGGAACATTCAGGATGTAGCCGGTTTCGTCAGTATTAATCCAAGGCTTGAATACGGCGGTGTTCGGATTATGTCCAATCGCCACGAAGAAACCTGTTGCCTTGAGCGTGCGCTGCTCGCCGGTTACGCGGTTTTTCACCAGCACGGCTTCCAAACCTTGATCTCCTAAGAGATCCTCTGTTTCGGTGCTCCACAGCACTTCAATATTGGGGGTGTTGGTAACGCGGTGCTGCATGGCTTTTGAAGCACGCATTTTATCGCTACGAACGAGCATATATACTTGCTTGCAGAGTTTGGCCAGGTAGGTGGCTTCTTCGGCTGCGGTATCACCGGCACCGACAATCACCACATCCTGATTGCGGTAGAAGAAACCATCGCACACAGCACAGGCACTAACGCCACCACCGAGTTCACGAAGACGTGTTTCATTGGGTAGACCCAACCATTTGGCACTTGCTCCGGTGGAGATGATGATTGAATCGGCAGAGATGGTATGCTTGCCGTTGTCAATTTCAACATAGTGTTTGGGACCAGTGAAATCCACCTTCGTAACCCAGCCGCTGCGCACATCGGTTTCGAAGCGAAGGGCTTGGTTTTTCAAATCAGCCATCATGGCCGGACCATTCACACCTTGCGGATATCCCGGAAAGTTATCGACCTCAGTCGTATCCATCAGCTGTCCGCCGGGCTGCGAGCCCTCATACATAACAGGTTTCATATCGGCACGAGCAGCGTAAATAGCTGCAGTGTAGCCCGCGGGACCACTCCCGATAATGAGGCATTTCACATGTTCTTTGACTTCCATCATCTCGAAATTTTATGGCTGCAAATATACCGTCGAGGCTATGAACACAATGTAGCATTGGTGACACAACTGTTAATTGAGATTAATATCACCGCCATACATTGGCTTGTCCGCATGTGGCGTAGTTTTACGGCATCCATGAGACGTCTGTTTTCACCGGCTATGCGCGAAAACATCCGAATTGCCTGGTTGGCCATCGGGAGTCAGCGTTTGCGCGCCATCATTACCGTGAGCATCATCGCTTTGGGTATTATGGCCTTGGTTGCTATGATTACCGCTACACAGGCACTCGAGAATAAGGTGAACAAGGAGTTTTCCCGACTAGGTAGTAACACCTTCACCTTGCGTGCCGGCTGGTTGGGGGGAAGAAACGGTCGTGCCGAGCGCAAGAATGAGCCCATCACCTACATGCAGGCGCAGCGCTTCTCGCAGGAACTTGATTTGGATGCGACAGTTTCCATGACATCTCTCGGTTCGTTTAATGCAACCTTGCGACATGATAATATCAAGTCGAACCCGAATATTCGTGTGATTGGTTGTGAACCGAGCTACCTCGGTCTATCAGGCTATGAGCTGGCATCCGGAAGAAACTTCAGTGAGGGAGAAATGCTCAATGGCTCCAATGTGGTGATTTTGGGCAGTGATGTTGTTACGAAGTTGTTTGAAAAGACCAACCCAATCGGCAGAGAGGTTTTCATTGGTAGTTATCGCTATGAAGTGATTGGAGCCATGGCCAGCAAAGGCAATACGTTTGGGATGTCGGGTGACAATCAATGCCTGGTTCCCGTTGGAAATGTTCGTAAGAATATGGCCACACCAGAAACGGAATTCACCTTGAATGTTCGCGTGAATGATGTCAAGAAACTGGATGCTGCCATGGATGAGGCGCGCGGTCTGATGCGCGCGATTCGCGGCAATATGCCTGGCGAGGACGATTCGTTCGAGCTGTTCAAGAGTGATCAAATAGCCCGTGACTTGAATGATTTGACTTCCAATATTACCATTGGTGCTTCGATTATTGGTGTCATCACGTTATTGGGCGCCGCCATAGGTCTTATGAATATCATGTTGGTATCCGTAACGGAGCGTACCCGTGAAATCGGCACGCGCAAGGCCATCGGCGCGAGTGCGGCCACGATTCGTTCACAGTTTTTGATTGAGTCAATCATGATTGGTCAACTCGGTGGAATTGTGGGGATATTCCTCGGAATACTTGCGGGTAACGTGGTGTCTTTGTTTGTGGGAACCAGTTTTACCGTGCCATGGGCGTGGATTTTTATAGGCGTAACGATTTGCTTTTTCGTAAGCGTTGTCAGTGGTTACTATCCCGCACGAAAGGCGGCCTTGCTCGACCCGATTGAAGCATTGCGCTATGAGTAATCAGCTTAGGCTGACAAACGTGTAATGCGATCGATGCGTGCAATTTCGCGTTCAATAGCCCATACGATTTTATTATCCAGCTGATCTGTTTTGAGCGCATGCAGCAGTTTCCCTGTATCGATAATCTCCCGTGAGTTGACTTCCTCCGGCAATGCCTCTGCATACTCGTTGAAGAACATTTTAAAAAGGACCATGTAATATTCCTGTGAAAGAATGAGGTGAGTCATTACGCCCTTCGCAGCAAGCAAAGAATTGCACTGCATGAGTTGCAGTTTCAGCGCACTGATGTGCTGTTCGTATTGCTCCAAAAATTGAACGCGGTCTTGCGGAAGGGTTTCCCAGCGCTCGGATACAACTTCAGTTAGTTCGTTGCTTGGAAGCTTCAAGGCCGCGGATTCAGCCGCAATCAGTTCATCTAATTGCGCTTCTTTCTTGCGAAGAAGTGAGGGTACCACGTATTTACTCAGGATATCTTTCTTGACATCGAAGAGAATTGATTCTACGTGTTCGCGGATGGTTTCTTCATCATCGGAAGGATTCAATCCCAGCAGTTCCATAGCCATTTGCTCAGTCATATTAATTCATTGGGGTTACGGAAGGGAAGGAAGGATGGTTCGCACTTTGGCCTGATTTTTATCAACGCGGGCTGCTGCCGCGACAAAGTTACAACGCACGTTCGATGCTTCGATGTCGGGTTGCTTTTGAAATATTACGAACCGCTTATTTTTGCTCTATTAACGCATGAACATGAAAAAAATGACGCTTGTGCTATGGCTAATGGCACTGCTGAATACGGCATTTGCCGGCGATAACGATTCCATTCAACGCCCGCCGATTAAGGGAGTCGTCAAGGTGAGTGGCACGCTCAGCGCCATCAAAACCGGTCGTCTTTATCTGTTTGAATCATTCGGACGCTCGGTAAACAAACTCGATAGCACGCTCATCACCAGCGGCGCTTTCGAATTTCCGCAACGTGAGGTTGAACTGGGTATCTACATGATTGGCTTGAACGAAAACAACATGTGTCCGGTAATCTTGAATCCGGCAGAGAAGGAAGTGACCTTGCGTTTTGGATCGGCGAAACTCGAGACGAGCATGAGCTCAGAAAACTCGCGTGAGAATCAGGGGTGGGGTCGCTACATGCAGCAGGAGCCTGGGTTATTGAAGGCCATCAAGGATGCGCGTGTTGGTGCGGCGAAGAATCCCGAACAAAAGGCGACGTTCGAGGCCACGCTGGCCGCCAAGGAGAAGGAGCTGCTCGATTTGCAAAACACCCTGATGAAAGAATACGAAAGGACGCAGCTGGCCAAATTGCTGCGCTGGAAGCAAGAGCCGAATAAAACGGATATCAATAAGTATTGGAGCAATATTGACTTTGGAGATGTCAGCATCATCCGCAGTAAAATACTGACGGATCGAATTGAGAATTTCATGCGTGCGTTCAGTAAGGGCACCGAAAGCGGTTTCTACAACTGCATTTCCGTGGTGGTTGAACGTGCCAAGGAAAATGATGCGGTGCTGGAGTTTGCACTCAATCAGATGCTGGTTGGTTTTTATGAAAGCAGCATGGAGAATGTGTGCCTTTATATCATCGATAATTACATCAACGGTGATGCCTGTGGTGATGCCGATTTAAGTAACGTAGTAAAAAGCACAGCGGAGAGCATTGAGCGCTTATCTGTCGGCCACATGCCTCCAAACATTGTCATGAGCAGCAGTAACGGAGAGGCCATTGATTTGATGAAACTCGCGGCCACGAAGAAATATACCCTGGTGTTATTTTGGAGTAGTTTCTGTGAGCATTGCAAGGGCGAGGCACCGGAGGTCACTGCCTGTTACAGCACCTGGAACAAAAAGGGATTTGAGATCTTGGGTGTGTCGATTGATCGCAGTGAGTCGGCGTGGAAGCAGGCCATAACAGAGCGTGGTTTTACATTCCCGAACGTGTGTGGCATGAAAGATTTTCAATCGCAGGTGGCCAAGGATTATCGCGTTTCGCGAACACCCGCATTTTTCCTCTTGAACCCCAAGGGTGAAATTGTTTTAAAGCCCAAGAGCATTCGCGAGGTACAGCAGTATTTAGCCAAGAACTTGAAGTAATAAAAAGGGCCGCTGACAAGCGGCCCTTTTCGATTTATGACTTAGCTACCAGGCTTATGCCCAGCTTGCAATCTTTTCGGCTTTGTAAGCGCCGGCTTCGAGCTTTTCACGGACTTTCTTGAATGACTCAATCGTGTAGTTTACATCTTCTACGGTGTGCACTACCGTTGGGATCAGGCGGAGCATGATGACATCCTTAGGCACAACGGGATATACCACAATTGAACAGAAGATATTGTAGGTTTCGCGGAGTTCGAGCGTCACGTTGGTCGCCTCGCCCAGTGATCCTTTCAGGAATACCGGTGTAACCACTGAGTTTGTATGACCGATATCGAAACCGGCATTCTTCAAGCCATTTTGCAGTTCGCCGGCGATATGCCATAGCTGTTGTTGCAATTCCGGCATAGAGCGCAGCATTTCCAAACGCTTGATAGCACCAATCACGATGGGCATCGGAAGGGCCTTGGCAAATGTTTGAGAGCGCATATTGTAGCGCAGGTATTCAATCACGTGTTCATCGCTGGCTACAAAAGCACCGACAGTTGCCATCGCTTTAGCGAATGTGCCGAAATACACATCGATGTCTTTTTGGACACCTTGCGCATCACCTGCACCGCGGCCGTTTTCGCCAATCGATCCGAAGCCGTGTGCGTCGTCTACAAACAGGCGGAAGCCGTATTCTTTTTTGTACGAAACAATTTCCTTGAGTTTGCCTTGGTCACCGGCCATGCCGAATACACCTTCAGTGAGCACCAAAATACCACCGCCGGTTTTATCCGTCACCGTTTTGGCGTGCTTCAATTGTTTTTCGAAGCTCTCCATGTCGTTGTGCTGAAATACGAAGCGCTTGCCGTGGTGAAGACGAATACCGTCGACCATGCAGGCGTGACATTCGCTGTCGTATACGATTACGTCGTGACGGCTAACCAACGCTTCAATGGCGCTCATGCAGCCCTGATAACCGAAATTCAGCAAGAAGGCATCATCCTTTTGCATGAAAGAGGCAAGTTCCGACTCGAGTTGCTCATGGTATTTGGTTTGACCGCTCATCATGCGGGCTCCCATCGGGTAGGCCATACCCCATTGCGCAGCGGCTTCGGCATCCACTTTACGGATTTCCGGGTGATTAGCAAGGCCGATATAATTATTGAGGCTCCATACAAGCACCTGCTTGCCACGGAAGGTCATGTGCGGGCCTAATTCACCTTCTAATTTGGGAAATGTGAAGTAACCGTGTGATTCTTTCGAGTGTTGTCCAAGGGGACCACGGTTTTTCGCGATACGATCAAAAATATCCAAGGTATTGAGTTTTAAAATTTCGAATCAAAATTAAGACAGCGTGGCGCAACTTGGAGATTACCCGTTTGCAGTTATAAACACCGGGCGGCTTTACATTTTTTAATAGCCTTGCCGCTCTTCAGGGTTTATGGGTTGAACACTTCCCTTATTTTCGCGCACTGTTTGATGAAGACTCGTGTCCACATACTCCTATTCGCTTTTAGTGCGCTGCTGATCATGACGGTGGCAGGCTGCAGTGAGTACAACAAGGTGCTCAAGAGTACTGACATTGAATACAAATACACCAAGGCCATTGAGTACTTCGAGGATGAGTCCTATTACAAGGCGCTTCCGATTTTGGAGGAACTGATTGGCCTCACGCGAGGAACGCAGCGCGCGGAAGATGTATACTACTATTACGCTAAAAGTCATTATGGCGTGGAGGATTTTTACCTCGCCAATTATTACCTGAAAACGTTTACCAAGACATTTTCCAATAGTCCACGATCGGAGGAGTGTCTGTTTTTGGCTGCTGAATGTAGCTACCGTTTATCGCCATCATACTCACTGGATCAAACCGACACACGCAATGCCATCGATGAGTATCAGTTGTTTTTAGATAAGTATCCCTACAGCAACCTGAAGGATTCGGCCAATCATCAGATCGACAGGCTCAATTTTAAGTTGGAACGAAAGGCCTTTGAAAATGCGTCGCAGTTTGCCAAAACACTGAAATACAAGGCGGCGGTTTCGGCATTGAAGGATTTTCAGCGTGAGTATCCGGCGTCCCAATTCCGGGAAGAAGCCATGTATTTGACAGTGAAATGCCAGTATTTGCTGGCCGAAGGAAGCATCGAGGAGAAGAAATTGGAACGGATGCGGGCTGTGGGTGAAAATTATCGTACATTCGCAGCCGCTTTTCCTGAAAGTAAGTATCTGGCTGACGCCGAAAGCTATTTTCGCAGGAGCGAGCGACAAGTAGAAAAATTGAGTTCCATTTCAATAGCACAACCCGAAAAATGAGCACGTACAAGAATTCAACCGCAGCGAAAACAACCATTACCCGCAATACAAGTGAGTTGTATGACAAGGTGGAGGGCAATTTGTTTGAAACCATTGTTTTGTTGACGAAGCGTTCCAACCAAATCAGTCGCGAAATGAAAGAAGAACTTTCACAGAAACTCGAGGAATTCGGAAGCAACAGCGACAACTTGGAAGAGGTATTCGAAAACCGTGAGCAAATTGAAATCAGCCGTCACTACGAGCGTCTCCCAAAGCCTCACAGCATTGCGGTGCAGGAATTGATTGACGGTGCTGTTCACTTCCGCTATCCGGAAGAGGTAAACGAAAATATCTAAGTGTTACAAAAGCATATAGGGAAAGATGGGCTTGAGTCCATCTTTCTTATTTT
>CANHYZ010000052.1 GCA_947464885.1 Flavobacteriales bacterium | reverse complement strand
TTGCACATGATGACCCTCTGCCAACAATCGCCGGATGAGTGGCACGCACCGTGTGGCGTGACCAAGCCCCCAATCAAGCGGGGCGACCAATATGTTCTTTTGCTGAATAACGATGCTCAAACGTAAGAAATTCCGGAACTTCCGTTTGACGAAGATAGCCCTTCGTTTAAAATACTACTTGAATAGCCAGAACGATCACGGATGCAATCACACCAGCTATAAAAACATGGGAACTCCACTTTAAAAAAAGATACTTGCGCGTTGTAAGCACTTTTCCAATTTGGTAGATATCCTTGACCATCGCCTCCTGAACACGCTCTGATGACTCCATGGTACTGAACATGCGATCGCGAAATTGGTTGAAGGGAAGGCTCGTAAAATGGTCAAAAAAGAGCACATTAAAGTTGTTGTCGTCGGGCTGTGGACGCTTCTTCTTCAGTGATAAAGGTGCAACCACAAGCAACGCCAAAAGCATTGATAAAACGCAAGCAAAAAGCATGGTGTAAGTACACCAATAGTCCTTAATAAAATCAATTCTAGACAACGACAACGACAAAATGATCGAGTTGCATGCTAGGAGAATATTGGCTTTTTGATCTGCAATAAGACTGAGGTGCACATGATGTTGCTGAGTGGTTCTCAGCAAATACATCCATCCTGACTGACTATCTTTTCCTTCCATAATTCGAAACAAACATAAACGGCCCCAAGGGCAACACCTTAACCCACCTACTATTCGAAACTAAATGTTCATCTAGACTTAACACTTTCTTTATGCTGATGAAAGGACCAATACAACCATGAAAACCGCGATAGGGGCGATTTAAAATTGGATATCCCTTACAAGAAAAGGTGTCACGAATTACAGACCATTCACCGCTTCAACAGCGCGAATCTCAGGCACAGCCGCGCGAATAGCCCCTTCTACTCCGGCCTTCATCGTCATCACACTCATGGAGCAACTACTGCAGGCGCCATGTAATTCCACGCGAGCCGTCAGATCATCCGTTACTTCCACCAACGAGATATTGCCTCCGTCGGCCTCCAGGTATGGACGGATGACGTTGAGTGACTCGTTGACTTTATCGAAGATGGATTGATGGCTCATATCAGGGTTGATCAGGTGAAACTGCTTCCTTGGTTTTCTTGCGGAAAGGAAGCATGCGCATTTCGCGTTCAAAGGTATCCAAGATTGCGTTCAAATGCTCCACGGCAGGTGTACCCTCTTGCATGATGGCCGGACGCCCGCTATCACCCGCTTCGCGAATGCTCTGAATGAGCGGGAGCGGACCGAGAAAAGGCACTTCGAGCTCTTCGGCCAGGTGCTTGGCGCCATCTTTACCAAAGAGGTAGTATTTGTTGTCGGGCAATTCTTCGGGAGTAAACCAGGCCATGTTTTCAATCATCCCCACCAACGGAATGTTGATGGCAGGCATACGAAACATGCTGGCTCCCTTGCGCGCATCGGCCAGCGCAACAGTTTGCGGAGTGCTCACGAGCACCACGCCATCGAGCGGAATGGATTGCACAATCGACAAATGAATGTCGCCTGTTCCGGGAGGTAAATCGAGGAAGAGATAGTCGAGCGGACCCCAATGGGCGTCATTTACCAGCTGATTCAGTGCCTTAGTGGCCATGGGCCCGCGCCATACAGCGGCTTGATTCACTTCAGCAAAAAATCCAATAGAGAGCACCTTCACACCGTATTGCTCAATGGGCTCGAGCATACTCTTGCCGTCAACTTCAATAACACGAGGCTTATCGTAGGTAAGATCAAACATCGTGGGCGCCGACGGACCATAGATATCCGCATCGAGCAGCCCCACTTTGTATCCTCTGCGCGCCATGCCTGCCGCTAGGTTGGCGCTCACCGTGCTCTTCCCTACTCCGCCTTTACCTGAGGCGACAGCGATGATGTGCTTTACACCCGGCAATACCTTGCGCAACTCACCGTGACGCTCGTCGCCACTAATCGGAAGCACTTCACACTCTACCTTGAATTCCTTACCCAGCGTGCGCTCAATGGCAAACATAACCGCCTCTCGCATGCGCATTTTGCTGTGCATGGCGGGATTGCTAACCTTCACTTCAAGATGAATGACTTGGTCGATGACATCAACGATCTTCACCAAATTCAAGGTCACAATATCCTTCTTCAAATCGGGTTCGATGACGGTTGAAAGGGCGTCAAGAATGGCGTGTCTGGAAATACTCATGGGAATGTGAAGATTGGGGGGTAAAATTACGAATTACGGATGACGGATGACGGATTACAGATGACGGATGAAACTCCATCGTACCCAGTAATCAGTACCCAGTACCCATTAACGCGGTTCCCAAAACACCCTTTCAAACTCCACCACCCGATCATCCACCACGCGCAAACCTTCGGCTTCGAGGAGCTCTTGCATTTGCATGGGATAGGCAAACATCATTTTGCCGGTGAGCATGCCCTGGCGATTCACCACGCGGTGGGCGGGAATATCGGGCTGCGTGTGCGAAGCATTCATGGCCCAGCCTACCATGCGCGAACTGCGCGCAGCACCCAGGTATTTGGCAATGGCGCCATAGGTGGTGACACGTCCGCGCGGCACGAGCCGAACGACATCATATACGTTTTGAAAAAAATTGGGATCCTTCATGACACCAAGCGTATGCGCACATACTTGGTTTTGCGTCCTTCCTCGAGCCACATCTGCTCGTAATACGTGCGGAAGTTGAGCACCTCTTGCCAATAAGCATCGAGGGTTTGCATATACTCGCCGTAGATGTCGAACGAGTGTGTTTCGATGGCGTAGCGCGGGTCGCCTCCGAATTCCGATAACGCCATTTCATACACCTCCGGATTGTCGTGCTTGATGTGGATGCAACCACCAACTTTCAAAAACGAGCGGTACTTCTCTGCGTAATACTTCGAGGTGATACGGCGAACACCAACCTTGTCTTGAGGTTGCGGATCGCTGAACGTGAGCCAGATTTCATCCACTTCATCCTTGGCAAAAAACGACTCGATGAACTCCACACGCGTGCGCAAGAAGCACACATTGGATAGACCTTCGCTAAGCGCATCCTTCGCGCCTTTGTGAAAGCGATGGCCCTTCACATCCACTCCGAGAAAATTAGTCGTAGGATGCAAACGAGCGAGGCCAACGGTGTACTCGCCCTTGCCGCAGCCCAATTCCAGGATCAAGGGATTCCGGTTGCCAAACGCCTTGGCGTGCCACTCACCTTTCATGAAGGTCTTCCCCTCTTTGATAATCGGCAAGAGCTCGGGCTCGTATACATGCGGAAAGGCTTTGTTTTCCGCCCACTTTTTGAGTTTGTCTTTTCCCATGGCAAAAAAAAACCATCGCGTGAACGATGGTTCTAAGATTCATACTGCAAAAATACTATTCGGAGAACTCAAATTCCTTACCGTCAACAAACACAATCTTGCGCTTTTCTGTGCGGAAGTTGGTGTAGTTAGCTCCGTATCCGGTAACCGAACACTCATACACCTTGACAATTCCCAGATAATTCTTCTTGGTCATCACATAATTCGGATGAACCAAAAAATCATAGTCACCTTGCGACAATGCTTTGTAGGCAGCAGCTGAGCGAACTTCATCTGCACGTGACATCCGACGCTTGGCCTTTCCTTCTGTTGAATAGGCAATACCATCAGCAAAGGTGTTATCTCCATTTACCTTGAACGAAAACACATACGTGCTGAAGCTCTCACCTTTGAGTTTTGTCTCCTCGTTTACTTTGATATCCGCCTTGATTGGATCCAATTGAACGTCACGAGAAACAACAGGCGAAGATTGAAATCCCTTATTGGTGGACACACAACTTGCCAACGTACATAATGCAGCAAGTGACATCACAGCTATTTCTTTTCTCATTTTTTTTGTTGGTTTTAGTATGGGTTATTCTTTGGTCGCAAACTTCTCTACCACTTCCTGTGTCACACCTGTGATGCTGAATCCTCCATCATGGAACAGGTTCTGCATGGTCACATAACGTGTGAGGTCGCTGAACATCGCTACACAATAGTCGGCGCAGGCGTTGGCATCGGCATTACCCAGCGGCGACATGGCCTCGGAGTAATTGATGAAGCCGTCAAAGCCTTTCACACCGCTGCCGGCAGTAGTTACTGTCGGCGACTGTGAAATCGTGTTGATACGTACCTTCTTGGCAGTGCCGTAGTGATATCCAAAGCTGCGGGCAATGCTTTCCAGCAAGCTCTTGGCATCGGCCATGTCGTTATAATCCGGGAAAATACGCTGTGCTGCGATGTAGGTTAAAGCCACAACAGAACCCCAATCGTTGATGGCATCTTTCTTCCATGCGGTGGCGAGCATCTTGTGCAAGCTAGTGGCGCTCACGTCGAGCGTTTGCTTGTACCACTCATAGTTCACATCGGTGTAGTGCTTACCCTTGCGCACGTTCGGACTCATCCCAATGCTGTGCAATATGAAATCAGCTTTGCCACCGAAATGTTCCATACTCTTGGTAAAGAGGTTGTCGAGGTCTTCCATGTTCGTAGCATCAGCCGCGATGATGGGAGCGTTGCCGATCTTGGCAGAAAGCTCATTGATTTCGCCCATACGCATCGCAATGGGTGCATTGGTGAGCACAATCTCAGCGCCTTGCTCATAGGCCTTCTCGGCCACCTTCCAGGCAATCGACATATTGTTGAGCGCACCACTGATGATGCCCTTCTTTCCTTTGAGTAGTTGGTTTGACATGCGGTTATAAGTATTTGGGCAAAACTAATCGGATTTGTTAAAAATACGAAGCTCCGCCATACCAACTTAAGAAACGAGTCACATTCAACTAACCTTCTTATTTTTAACAAGAATAGTATTTCAATGAAAAATCGAACGAAGTCAAAAACATGAAGCACCTAAGGAGGAAATTCCGCAATTACGTGCCCAAGCTATTGAGTTTGGTATCCAAACAAGTCTACTATCGAATGGTTAGAAATAGGGTAAACATGCCGCTTGAACTAGGTAATGATTACTGCCTGAAGCTAGCAGAAACAGAGGAAGAGTTTAAGGGAGCATATCATGTATTGCATGATGCTTATGTAGATGCCGGATACGCAGAAAAAAGACAATCCGGACTGAGGGTAACAAAATATCATGCCTTAGGCAGCACATATACAATGATTGTAACCCACCAAAAAAAAGTAGTAGGAACATGCTCTTTGATTGTACGCGGTGAATTTGGCATTCCCATGGATAGCCTGCTCTCATCAACTGACAATGAAACACGACAACAGGGTGCTGTGGAAGTCTCCTCCCTTGCGGTAGAGAAAAGCAACCGCAACAAAGGGGAAATACTCTTTCTACTCGTCAAGGGTGTATGGTTAATGTGTGGAGAATATCTGAAACAAAGAACCATGTACGTGGTGAGCAATCCTGAAACACTACCCCTATATGAAGGCGTTTTGTGTTTTGATAAGATGAATGAAAAGGTGATATCCCACTATTCTTTTGTGAATGGAGCACCTGCTGTGCTATTACGCTTAAACATCAAAGATGTAGAACCCCGATATAGCGCAGCCTATAACAAGAAGGCAGATATGAAAAACTTGTTTAAATTCATTATGTCTTCTCAACGTGGAGGTACTGACTATGATTTTGTCCAGCTGCACCCACGAAGCAACCCTCCGGTGATTAGCTGGGAACATTACAAACGTTTTTTCATAGAGCTCACTGATACTCACAAGAGCCTCACGCACCAAGAAAAACGCTATCTGATTAAGCATTACGGGCATTACTCCGATGCTAAAGAATATTTTGATAGTAAGTTCAATCAAGTGACTGAATTTAAAGTTGCTTAATCACCAGAGTATAAAACCCACTTATGACTTTAAAATACTCTACCACTATGAATCGTCAACTTTTCGTTGAATATAATATTCAGCAAAGTCCCAATGAATATAACATAGCGCTATAAATACACAGACCATTAATAATATGATCACATCCGATTCAGTTAAAGAAGAGTTTAAGGATATTTCCCCTCAAACAAATATGTATTCTGAAGAACATCACTTTTATTCAGAAGCATTTTCGCGTAATCTGGGTTTGTGTTCACCGGAAGAGTTGGAAGTCCTCCGCAATACCACAGTGGCCATACCCGGCCAGGGAGGGGTTGGCGGTTCACATCTGATTACCCTAACCCGCATGGGAATAGGCGGCTTTAACATTGCTGACGATGATGACTTTTCAATAGCCAACTATAACCGCCAGCATGGGGCGATGCAAAGCACTCTTGGAAAAAACAAGGCCAATACCATGGAAGCAATGGCTAAAGACATTAATCCACACTTGCGATTGAAAACATGGAATAAAAAAATTGACGCAGATAATGTCAAGGATTTTTTAGACGGCTGTCAGGTAGTCGTAGACAGTTTAGACGCGTATGCCATAGAAGCCCGCATAACACTCTTCAATGCGGCTAGTGAAATGAACATACCCGTAATTACCGCAGGCCCTCTAGGGTTCACCTATTGCATGCTTATATTTTCTCCCGAAGGCCCAAGCTTAGAAAAGTATCTTAACATAAAACCGTCAGACTCATTCAAAACTAAATTCCATAAATTCATTATTGGATTAGCTCCAAGCCCTTCCTTTTTGAAGTATATGGATACTTCCTACGTAAACACAGAAAAACAATATGGCCCCTCCTCCATGATAGGCATCAACCTCTGCTCAGCCGTCGCCGCATGTAATTGCTTAAAGATAATCCTAAAAAGAGGCAAGGTGCATTATGCTCCCCATTACCATTATTTTGATCCCTACCTCGAAACATACAAAATAGGCTATATGCCCTGGGGCAACAAAAACCCCACTCAACGATTAAAAGTTGCCTATCTGAACAACAAGCTCAGTAAACAGCTTCCACAGGCCCCCGCCAAAGCGCAAAAAATGATAACAAGTAATGACCCAAGGCTTCCAACAGGAGAAAACAACAGTATATACCACAAGATTATTCGCTCAGGCATACAAGCTCCTTCCGGTGAAAACGCACAGCCCTGGAAGTTTAAAATCAAGCAGAATTGCATTGATATATGCATAGACAACAAAGCTGATCAGTCAGTATTCAACATAAACCAATTGGCGTCACTTATTTCATGTGGAGCAGCCATTGAGAATATGATTATTACTGCTAATCACTTTGGGCAAACGGCGAACATTCGTGCTGTAAATGAATTATCCGGTTCAGATTCAACTCAACTTGCTGCAACAATCGAATTGAATCCACAAGAACATCAACTGTCGGCACAAACCGGTTCTGACAGGAATAAGGAAAATCTATTCTCATACATCCCCAAACGACATACCAACAGAACTCTCTTCGATAGAAAACCGATTCCTCAACATGATTTAAACGCCCTGCAAACCTCTATTCATGATCTGTCCAAAACCAGCTTATTGATGATAACGGATCGAAAACAGCTATCCGACATAGCTGATTTAATATACCAGGCCGATACAATACGTGCAGAAAACAAGCAGGCACATGAGTTTTTTATGGACAAGATCAGGTTTACTTCACAAGAAGCGGAAGTCAACAAAACTGGCTTTCCTATTAAAAACCTCGAAGCGGGATTGATGGGGGAACTATTACTGAGTCATACAAGGAAGTGGGAACGTATGAATTTTTACAATAAACTCGGTTTAGGGAAAATGATTGCCAAGGTATCGCAACAAGGCATCATTAAGAGTTCGGCAGTTGGCTTAGTCAAAACAAGTGGATCAAGCCTTGAAGACATAATCAACGGTGGAAGGGCCATGCAGCGCATTTGGCTCAAAGCAACCAGCCTTGGTATTGATTTTCAGCCCATGACCGTTATTACCTTCTTCAGAACGCGCAAAAAGTTAGATCAGATGGATGTGTTTGACAAGAAGCATCAGGATTTATTGAATAAACTTTGGCAGCAATATGATGACTTATTTTCAAACGCTGATACACCTAACGAAACACACATCATGTTATTCCGCTTGGGATATGGAAAGTCAGTAAAAACAAGGACACTGAGAAAGGATGTTGACGAGTTTATGATCATCTGAAGACAAATTCAATAAAAATCACAGACTCATTGGGCATCAGCCACAGGCACGTAACCTAATTGGCGACCGCCCTCGCCGCAATCCACCCCGTCGTCCATGCCGCCTGAAAATTGAACCCGCCCGTGATAGCGTCGATGTTGAGCACCTCACCGGCGAAATACAAACCGGGAAACAACTTGCTCTCCATGGTTTTGAAATCGACTTCTTTGAGCTCAATTCCACCTGCCGTAACAAACTCATCCTTGAAAGTACTCTTGCCCTTCACCTGGAAGTAACAAGCGCAAATGGCTTCGGCAATTTTCTCCATTTGTTTGTTGGAAACATCCGCCCACTTCAGGCGGTCGATTCCCTCCACCTGACTCAAGAGAGAAACCCACAACCGATGCGGCACTTTAGCTGCGCTGAAGGCGGTCACTAAGTTGCGAGCGTGCTCTTGCTTCCATTCCTTCAAGAAATCGATAAAGGACTCGCGCGTAAATCGGTCGTCCCAGTTTATTCGAATTTGGAAATCGTAATTCACCTCAGCCATCTCGCGCGCCGCCCAGGCCGAGAGTCGCAAGATACCCGGTCCGCTCAATCCCCAGTGCGTAACGAGCACGGGGCCATCGGCTTCGAACTTGGTTCCTAATATGCGCACATCACACGATTGCGCCGAAACGCCCGCTAATCCATCGATGCGTGAGTCCGTGATGTTAAACGTAAAAAGAGAAGGTACGGCCGGAACAATCGTATGACCCAACGTAATGAGCTGCTCGTGCATGCTGGGCGCACTGCCCGTCGCGATGAGTAAAGCATCTGCTTCAATTGTCGGTTGATCGAGCAATTCAATCATCCACTTTTCATTTTCGCGGAAAAAGCGCTTCACATGGGTCCCCGTGCGCACACGGACGCCAACCCTGCTCGCTTCATTCAGAAAACAATCGATGATCGTCTGTGATTTATCGGTGATAGGAAATACACGTCCGTCATCCTCCGTCTTCAACGCCACGCCTCGCTGTTCGAGCCAGTCGAACATGTCGCCGGGTTGAAAGGCGTGAAAAGGTCCGAGCAATTCTTTCGATCCGCGCGGGTAGTTCTTCACCAGTTGCTTGGGCTCGAAACAACCGTGGGTTACATTACATCGACCGCCGCCGCTCACCTTGACTTTGGCCAGTAGGTGCTGCGACTTCTCAATAATCGTCACCTCGAGGTTGTCATTTGCTGCAGCAGCATTGATGGCCGCAAAGAATCCTGCAGCGCCGCCACCGATGACCACCAACGTACGTTTCATGCGGCGAAGATAACATGCGTAATTTGCCCCCGCATGAAACGAATCGGTTTACTCTCCGACACCCACGGCTGGCTTGATGAGGCCGTGTTTC
>CANHYZ010000051.1 GCA_947464885.1 Flavobacteriales bacterium | reverse complement strand
AACTCTTTATGATTCGTAAATAAACTCTCCATGCTGCGAACGAATCGTCAGCATCTTCCTATCGGAAGCTTCAACCCTGCCCACAACTTGCGCATCAATATGAAACGTTCGCGCCAACTCAATCATGCGCTCAGCGCTTGCAGCGTCTGTATAAATCTCCAATCGATGCCCCATGTTAAACACGCGATACATTTCACTCCATTCCGTTTTGGACTCCTCTTGAATCATTTTAAACAGCGGAGGAACCGGCAGTAGCGTATCCTTAATCACATGCAATCCTTCTATGAAATGCAAAACCTTTGTCTGTCCGCCGCCGCTGCAGTGTACCATCCCCTTCACATTCGCTCGAAGCTCACCCAAAATGGCTTTTACCAGTGGCAAATACGTGCGGGTCGGCGAAAGCACAAGTCGACCTGCATCCAGCGGTGCATCTTCAACGGGATCTGTCAATGCATAGGAGCCGCTATACACCAATTCGTGTGGCACCCCCGAATCAAAGCTCTCCGGATATTTCGCTGCCAACGTATTATAGAAAACATCGTGACGAGCGCTGGTCAAACCATTGCTGCCCATTCCCCCGTTGTACTCACCCTCATAGGTAGCCTGACCATACGACGCAAAGCCAACAATCACTTGACCCGCAGCAATCGTACTATTATCGATGACATCTGAACGACGCATGCGCGTAACAACGGTGGAATCAACAATAACTGTTCGCACTAAATCACCTACATCCGCAGTCTCTCCGCCGGTGACCGTCACTTCGATACCCATCGACGTAAGCTCATCCGCCAGCTCCTGGGTGCCTCGGATAATTGCACTCACAACTTCACCCGGAATAAGATGTTTGTTGCGGCCAATGGTACTGCTCAACAAAATATGATCAACGGCACCAACGCACATCAAATCATCGAGATTCATGACCAAAGCATCCTGCGCGATTCCCTTCCACACGCTGATGTCGCCGGTCTCTTTCCAGTACATATACGCCAACGACGATTTCGTGCCGGCACCATCAGCATGCATCACAATGCAATGCTCTTCGCTGCCGGTGAGATAATCCGGCACCACCTTGCAAAATGCCTTTGGAAACAAGCCCTTATCCAGATGCTTGATGGCCGCGTGTACGTCCTCTTTTTGCGATGAAACGCCTCTCAGCGTATACCTTGAATCATTCATGATTATAAAATAAAGGGGGCGGAACCTTGCGGCCCGCCCCCGTATAGTATTCTTCACATCTACTTACTCGGAACGTAATCTGTGCGCAACACACGGAACACCGTTCTACGATTCAGCTGGTGAGCAACTTCTTGTTGATCCTTGCTTGCCAACTTGTTGATGTAAGCCTCAGTCAGTTCATCACCCTTCTTCATGCCGCCCATATCCTTCTTCAAAATACGCGGCTCAGCCTCTCCTTTACCCAAGGCAACGATGCGCTTGGCATCAATACCCTTCTCCTTAACAAGGTAATCCACGCATGCCTGAGCACGCGCCTGAGAAAGGGTCGAGTTGTCCTTGTCGTTACCGCGAGCATCTGTATGCGCCTCAAGCTGAACAACCAATTTCGGGTTGCGCACCATGATATCGTACAAGTAATTCAACGAGTCCTTCGAGTTCACCTCAGCATTCACCTGCAATGCGCTCTTCGCGTAGTCGTAACGTACTTCAGGCATTTCAATACCACCCTGACGCGACGTCGGATCCGGAATCGGAATGATGAAATACTCACGGGCAAAGTTGGTTGAAGCACTCAAACCCACAGTCGACAGTTTGTCACCGGTACCAATGTACTTATCCTTTTGAACATCGATAGTATACGTGTAGTTTGATTTGATTTGCGTCTTATCGAAACTGAAACCACCATTGCCATCAGAAGTCAACTTCAAATTAATTGGGTCACCGGCATTGCTTGAACCTACAAGCGTGACTTCAGCTCCGGCAACAGGAGAACCACTGTCCTTATCGTAAACGGTTCCTACCAGAGAGAACTCGAGCGCTTGCTCCGTAAAGCGATAGATATCGTCCTTACCCTTACCACCGGGGCGGTCAGAAGTAAAGAATCCTGAAAACGACTTATCACCTTCTTTTTTCATTTCCATCGCGAAAGCGAAATCATTCGAAGAGGTATTGATCGGATATTCCAACGCCGTTGGTGCATTGAAGCCCATTTCGCCGGCTTTGGCCGCTTTGAAAATATCCAAACCACCTAGGCCACCATGACCGTTTGAGGAGAAGTACAATGTACCATCTGCAGCGATATAAGGGAACATCTCATCACCGTTGGTATTGACTACACCCAAGTTCTGCGGCTTCGACCATGACGTATTGTTCTTGTCGTAGGTAATGTACCAAATGTCTTTACCACCCTTTCCACCGGGCATATCGGATGCGAAAAGCAAGTATTTGCCATCGGCTGTAATGAACGGATGACCTACCACCGAAGTATCATTCAAACTGCGATCGATCACATTGAGATTACTGATTTGGTTGAACTTGCCGTCAGGTGACTTAGTGCAGCGTGAAATATCGCAGGCAAACCAAGCTTTCTCACTTTCATACTTGCAATACGTATAAAATACTTCATTGAAATCCTTGCTGAAACAAGCTGCACCCTCATTGCTGATGGTATTGATGGCGCCCGGCAGCGGCTGCGGCGAACTCCACTTTCCTTTTTTATCCTGATCGGAATAGAACAAATCCATGAAGCTCTCACCGGTGATAGGATCTTGGTAAGAACCGGCTGAGGCCTGACGGCTTGAAGAGAAGACTATTTGGCTTGGACCTGAATAAGACAAACCGTAATCGAAAAATGGTGAGTTAAGCTCAACAACATTCTCTACCGTAATCTTGGTTTTTGCGTTCTTCTTGGAAGCCGCGTCTTGAGCTGACTTGATGCGCAAATTTGCTTTCGCCTTATCTCCGCCTTTCGAAGTGTACTTATTGAATTGGGCAACAGCATCGTCCCAGCGACCAAGCTCAAGCAAGCTCAAACCATAGGAGTAATATACCTCCGAATTGATATTGTAATACTGAGCAACAATAGCCTTTTCGTACCATTCCAAACTCTGCTGAGCATCGGCTACCAAGCGATAACATTCCCCCAAACGGAAGAAGATGCGCGCCTTGTCATCCAACGATTTGGTTGCAGGCTCAGCCGTTTTGTACAACTTAGCTGCTTCGTAATAACCGCGATTGTCGAATTGCTGGTCAGCCTTCTTGGTGGCTTGTGACCACGAAACAACGGCGAACATCAAAGACAAAACAGTGGTAATTAATGGTTTAGCAATTTTCATACAGGTTTTTTTAAGGAATCGGTCTTTTTTATCGAGACGAAAATAGTGAATTCTTGATGTTCAGCAAGTTTTCAAATAAAATCAAGTTTGAACACCTGAATATGGAATTCCCTAACAAATTAAGACCGAAAACAAAAATCCCGCAGCAGGGTGAACATGCTGCGGGATTTTCAAAATACTTGCTTAAATAAATCCCTTAATCAAATAAAACTAACCGTAGCGAAAGTGAGGCGATAGGTCGGCCCTCTGCTTGACTCAAGTCAGATGGAGGCGCGACGTTTCTCAATCAAGCCACGCTTGATGCGACTAAGGGCTTCCGGAGTAATTCCCAAAAACGAAGCAATGTGGTGCTGAGCAACGCGTAACTCCAACTGTGGATGTGATCGCATCAACTCCGTGTAACGCTTTTCAGCACTCTTCGACATAATATCCATCGTTCGCTGTTGCGAAGCGACATAGGCCTTTTGCATCAACAGTCGGAAAAAACGCTCGAACTTCGGATATGTCGTCAACAGGATTTCATAATCATCGCGGTGTATACTCAACACCTCTGTATCTTCCAATGCTTCTATGCTAAAAAACGCAGGATCACCATTGATAAAGCTGAACAAATCAGTTGCCCACCAATCCTCAAACGCCAGGTGAAAAATGTGCTCATGCCCACGGTCATCCGTCGTGTAAGTGCGCAAACATCCCTGGATAATGAAGAAGTAAAAGTCACCCGGCTCACCAGCCTTGAGCAACAACTCCCTCTTGCGATACACGCGACGTTGCATAACTCTAAAAATAGCCTCAAACTCGATGTTCGAGAGCGCAATTTGCTTCTGTATGTGAGCGCGTAAAAAGTGGGGCATTGGGTTATTGCTTTACTAGTTTCAACGTCGAAAACAGATTCCCGTCGTTGATATTTACAAAATAAAGACCTTTCTGCAAAAGTTGTACGTCTATTGTAAAACTTTCATACACATTTTTTCGATGTACCTCCTGTGTACTCATCAACTTGCCTAGTGCATCAGTGATGTTAACGGTCAATCGACGATCCATTCCGGTGGTTTCAATCTGAACTAGGTTGGATGCCGGATTCGGAAACAAGCGCACTCGCGCCGCGCTTCGAGGCTCTTCGATTGAATTAATCAGATTCGTTTCAAAATGGAACCGATGTATGATTTCCTTCCCGAAATCGCGCTCGAAACTCTCGAAATCGATTCCACTAACCCGATCCAACTTACAGTAACCCGATCCATCACTATTGGCGAAAAAGTCCAGTCCATCATCATCTGAATCTTTCAGATGAAACGTATAACAGCCCGCATTCAGTGCAATCGTATCGCGATACAATGTACTGGCCTCAGAAAAATCAGAGCGCTCAAATACTACTTCATCAAATTGATTGTAGAGGGTGTATGACGTTTCATTGTAGGCATTGTTGGTGCGCAAGAGAATAATCATGCGGTTGTCATCCAGATTGGTATAGCTGTAGGTGGGTGGACGACGAAACAGGGATTCCGCATAATTATTCGTCCCATTCTCATCCTGCCCATCGGTGCTTTCACCCAGTCGGATATAAAAGCGCTCTATCAATGCCTCATCCCCGCTCCAAAGCAGCGTATCACCGTAAGTCAACTCCACTTCTTCACGCTCCATGAAACCTAGGTTACCACTCCATTGATACGACTCCTCTTGTCCACCAACAATTCCATAATAAATCGTCAAATTCGTCAGCGGAGATGAGCCCAAATTGCGCAAAATGAAACGCGCATTATCACAGATCGGATTGCTGCGGCTATCGATTTTCAGGGCGCTCGGCGCTGTTATGCGGTCAATTTCCGGATCATGCGCATGATTGGGCTGACCATATCCGATAAGCGTTGAGAAGTGAACATAGTTGCCGTAATCATTGAAGGTTATGTCATAGTCCACCATGAACGTGTCGGCCTGACCAACAAACGGCGTGAGCTCAATTTCTTTGGTAGTTGAATTCATCCCCGGACACCAGCCCGCGCGATCAAAAATCCATGTTCCGCCTTGTGGATAAAGCGGATTATCGGCACACTCCTGCATAATTTCCCATTGTGCAATTTGCTGTTCATTGACTTCAACCTTTTGCAGGTTGTTACAAAATTCCGCGCAGTTCGGCGGGTTATCGAACTGATGACCTGTTGTGGTCGACAGTAATTTCCACATGGCCTCACCGGGGTTTTTGGAAATCGTTTTAGTTTGAACCACATTGTCAAAATTGCTCAACCCCTGATTCGTATCCCAAACGCGCTCCACGCGCAACACGTCACGCGCGGGATTACCCTCGATAAACACAAATTTCATATCCAACAACTCCTGCCAGTTACCCGACTCCAACTCCACTGAGTCACGCAACAAAGGCGCCCAATCCGTAACATCTACCACCCATGTCCAGCCGTCAGAACCTAAGTCCAACTGAATCCCATAGGGCGTAATAAAACGATTCAACTCATAACGATTCACTATCTCAAAAGGCGTTTGCCAATAGTCAAACACCTCATTATTCAGCGTGTATTCCGGTGCAACAGGAACAACACTGATGGTATCGCCGGTTGAACCAATCACATATGTTTCTCCTGCAATCCAAGCGTAGTCAACCTGGCTTACCACCGGAACATAATCGTCAACCTCAAAAGTCACCACCGATACCGGTGGAATAGCCTCATTCACGGTTACGGTTTGTACTTCCTGGTGGGTCACAAATTCACCCGAGGTCAATCTCAAAACAGGTCGTGTAGCAGAAACTTCTGCATTGCGAAACAGCTCGCCTCCGCGATGAAGCACACGCGCAGCATTTCCATGAACCCACGCATGGTGATTGTGTCCACTTCCATCCAACACCTGCTCCCCATCGGTTTCATTGAAGGAATAGTAAACCTGTAAATCCGCCCAATTCGGATGATCCGTTGTAATGTCCCGTTTCATCCAATCCGCAATGACAGCAGCGTCCAGCTCGCGATTAAAAACAGCAAACTCGTCGACACTTCCGTTATAGAAATTAGACCAGCCGGTAGCTCCGCCAATGCTGAAGCGCTGGATATCGAGCATGAGATTATCCAAATTCGAACCTGAATGCCATAACACCCCATTAAGGTAAATCTTCATGGAACCTGTCGAACAATTTTTGGTAAACGCCCAGTGGTTCCATCTTCCTTCGTAATCACCCTCTGCTGCTAACTTGTTGATGCGATCATAACCGCCATTGTTACCGGCATCCCAATACACATTGCCGTTGCTCCAGGGTAAATGCACATTCAATACACGCTGATTGAGGGCATTCACGCCTTCGAAAATGGTTCCGTTCTGAGGTTGAATTGCAGCATCACCATTCTGCCACAGCATAATGGTTACCTCGTCACTCACGGAAGCAAATGCAGCTGCGGGAACCTTAACTTCATCCTGCCAATCCAAACGCAAGTAGCGATCATCACCCTCACGCGAGCAGGAAGAAAGGTATGGAGTGGACTCAGCCCTTGACATCAGCGTCGAAGCCGTCTCACTCTGAGTGTAGCTCACGCGCAACACTAAGGAAGAACTTCCGTCCCACAGCAGTGCGTTATTAGCCACCAGATCATGCCAACCATTGTTTAGCACAGCTGTATGAGCATCATAAAGCGCTGTGAATGCTACTTCATCGTACATGCCGCTAACAACAGTGTCCGGAACGAATGCGAATTCCACACGCAAAAACTCCAGTGTCTGATTCGAATTATCGAATGCAAAACCCACTGCACCAACAGATCCTCCTGCGGTCAATCCGGCCGCTGTCAATTCTTCCGAACGATACAAGAAAACCGATTGTTTCGTCATACCCGAAAACCAATCACCCGATTGCGCAGAGTTCTCATCCCCGATGAAAGATTCAGACCCCGCAATCAAGTCATCAACGACTGTGATTGTTTGATCAAATGAACGCTGCAAGTAAACAGGCTGACTCGTTAAGGCGACGGAATCGAAATCGGCATTATTGACAAAATAACGCGGATGCTCGGCGAGCGTGCTGTCAATTACTCCCGTATGGTCGAACAAATACGTGTAGGTCAAATAATCCCATTCACCACAAGGATATCCTAAGCCTCCCGCAGTGCCATCCTGAAAACACGTCAAGTTATAGTACATGAGTATCTTCTGATACTCTACTCCATTGTTCGACGGAGGAAAATCAAACCACCGCCGCCCGGGCGAATCATAGGGCGTTGCCGGATTGTTCTGTGATTCCCATGAAAAGGTTTGAACGATTGTCGTATCGGCTTGCTGCGCATTCAATGAACCGAAGCAACCAATCATCACTAAAAAAAATACTGTAAGAGATAATAGGTTTCGCATGAAGGCAAGTTTAACCATAATCTTCATGCGAATCCTCAAACAAATCAACGGCGAGTCTACTTCTCTGCAAGCACGTCAACATTTAGCTCGATATTCATCACAAAGTGAATAGGCTTGTGCGATAAACTTCCTCCCAACACGAATTCCAATCCATCAGCGGAAAGCAGAAAATCCTCCAACCTCACCCGCTCATTGTCGCTAAATGGAATGGCAATTTTCTCTTGCAATGGTTCAAATCCAAAATTGTTATAGGAATAATATACCGCTGATGAGGCATCTCCAATCTTGCCAATTCGGAGTGTGCCGTTGAAAACACACGAATCATTGCCATACAATTCCCAAATAGAATATTTTATGCTCTTTATCTCGTAACGCGAAATTTCTTCCTTTACCTCCGCAATGGAAGCATTGGTGATGGTGCTAAGCATACCTGCTGTTTGAAAGACCAAAGCCGAATCAGTATTGGCTTCAACTTCGAAATCGAGGTTCAGCGTTGCCGACTTGCGCACTTCGCGCTTGCCGCAGCCGGTAACCAACAATGCTCCAGCAATTAAAATAAACATAATTGTTTTCATCGTAATACTTATTTGATATGGCAAATCTATCCCCTTCAACAAACGAGCGCATGACTAATATTAGTGAGGACTTCATTCAGTATATCTGGAAATTCCAGCGCTTCGCAACCACTGATTTTCGAAGCGCATCCGGCCAGCAGATAGAGGTGATTCACCCCGGAACACACAACCGCCATGGTGGCCCTGATTTTCTGCATGCACAAATCCGAATCGATGGAACACTCTGGAACGGTCATGTCGAAATCCATTTGCGTTCTTCCGATTGGATACGTCACGGACATCAGGATGATGACCACTACAAAAATGTCATTCTCCATGTCGTTCTCGATCATGACCGTGAAATCTATCTGCACCAACCGCATGATTTGCCTGTGCTTGCCATGAAAGACTTTATACAAGCCGATTTTTTGACGACCTACCAGCGGTGGCTGCATCAGTTTGAATGGATCCCTTGTGAAAAAAATGCGCACAACGTAGAGGCCGTTGTTTGGGAAAACGTGAAAGCCTCAATGCTCGTGGAACGCTTGCAAGAACGCGTGAGTAATATCATCACCGAGTTGGAACTCAACAAAGGCAACTGGGCTCAAATCACGCTGAGGGAATTCTTCAAAGCATTCGGCTTTAAATCCAATGCCGGCGCTATGGCGCTGTTAGCGGATGCTATTCCCTACACCATCATTGCGCGACACCAATCGGATCCGCTGCAAATTGAAGCCCTTCTCTTTGGTCAAGCCGGACTGCTAGAAAAGGGTTTTGAATCATCCTATCCGGAGGCGTTGCGACGTGAGTACCACATCATGCAAGTGAAATACGGATTAAAACCAATCGATGCGGCTTGCTGGAATTTGGGGCGTATTCGCCCGCACAATTCCCCGTGGATCCGGCTAGCGCAAATTGCCTCTGCCCTATGTGCCGCAGAGCACCTCACAACTGCATTACTCCATGGCAGCACCCACGAAATGAGAACATGGTTAAAGCAGCCCGTGAATCCCTATTGGGACCAACACTATGCATTCGACAAACCCTTCGCTAAACCCACTGCAGGTGTCCTCGGAAAATCATCCGCGGAGACAATCATTATCAATGCCGCTTGCCGACTGCAGTTCGCATTTGGAAAATTTCATCAAGACGAACGTATGATTGAGAAAGCCATCGCCAATCTGGAAAAACTTGTTGCCGAAGACAACGCCATTTTGCGCAGGTGGGAATCCATCGGTGTT
>CANHYZ010000050.1 GCA_947464885.1 Flavobacteriales bacterium | reverse complement strand
GGAAGCGGTGCAGAAGAGGTGGCCTCGTTGCTGGAGTTTAATAAAGCCGATTATCTCGCGGTGGCCTACACCGACGAAGGCGTAGAGCTGCGCAAGGCCGGAATATCATTGCCCATCATGGTTATGAATCCCGAGCGCAGCAGTTTGCCTACGCTCATTCGTCATAAGCTGGAACCCGAGATCTATAGCTTCCGCACAGCGAATAATTTTTTGCAGGCATTACAAGCAGCGGAAATCAGCGAGCGGTATGCTGTGCACATTAAAATCGACACCGGCATGCATCGCCTCGGTTTCATTGCCGATGAAATGCAGGACTTGTGCGCGTGGCTCGATTCAAATAAACAAGTGCGTGTGGCCAGTGTCTTTACTCATTTGGCCGCGAGTGATGCCACTCAATACGACGACTTCACTCGTCACCAATTGAACATCTTCAACGATTGTTGCGACCGCATTGCATTGCATGTGAAGAACCCATTCATGCGTCATGCGTTGAACACGGGCGGCATCGAACGCTTCCCGGACGCAGCGATGGACATGGTTCGACTCGGCATTGGCCTCTATGGCGTTTCAGCCAGCGGCGACGATCAGCAGCACTTGCAGACACCCGGTAAGTGGAAGACCATCATCTCACAGATCAAGCAGATCAAAGGGGGTGAAAGCGTTGGCTATTCGCGTGCTTTTGTAGCGCCTTTCGATATGACCATTGCCACCATACCTGTGGGCTACGCCGATGGACTTCGTCGCACCATGAGCAACGGCCAAGGCTATGTGATGGTGCGCGGTGAGAAAGCCCCCATTGTCGGCAACGTGTGTATGGACATGACCATGATCGATGTCTCCGCCGCGCACTGCAGCGAGGGCGATGAAGTCGAACTCTTCGGCGAGCACATCTCGCTGCTCGAATTCGCGCGTATGTGTGGCACTATTCCTTACGAGGTCCTGACGTCGGTGAGTCAAAGGGTGAAGAGGGTGTATGGGGAGGAATAGGATAACAGGGAATAGGATTGTAGGATTATAGGGAATGGCACGTGCGGATACTTTTCTTGGTATTTACCATTGCATTTTTGAATAAGAGTGTTAGCGAATTCCATCGAGAGTTACGAAAGCGGCTCCGTCGCTAGGCTTGCATCATTGGTTTTTTTCACTGTTGATAGCAAGTTTTCAAGTCAAACTCACTCATTGTATTCCATATGTTTGTTTCACTAATCATATTCACTATGAAAAACTATTGGAAGCAGAACTTAGTCATGTTGGGAGTTCCATCTCTCTTAATTTTCTTTTTTTTAACGGGTTGCGGAGGGGGCAAGTCGAACGATGTAAAACCAACCGAGTCTGCAGAGACTATAACAACGTCAAATAAAGACCTACCGGGTTCTCGATTTAAAATTGGAGACACCGTAAAGGTTTCAAATTGTGATCTTTCCTACCCTAGTAATACTCTTAAATTCAAGGAACTTGGCTTTAAAAATCCTAGTAAAGACCACCCATGCAAAGGAGTTTCTTCGGGCGTCGTCTTTGGTGTATGTGAACATGAAAATGTAAAAGATAAATTGCTCTATGCCGTTCGAGGTTATTTAGGAGATGAGCTATTAATTGAGGAATCGGGAATTAAACGAGGAGGATATCTGAAAAAACTGCCTGATGATTTTTTAGGTTTATACGACGGGGTTGAACCCGGGTATGTCATGAAAGATGAATTCGATCAAGAAATCACTTACAATAATAAAAAGATGACCATACCATCTGCTGGGTACCGTTTTTTGATCGAGTCAGATAACTCAATTAAACTGCAGATGACCAACCTAGAGGATAATTCACAAGACCGTTACGTGGGTCAATATTACATATTAAGAGAAAACACTGACTCGCTTGAAATCGAGTGTGATATGACAGACTCAAGTGACAAAAGGTATGGTGTGAACCGTAAGATTATATTAAGTAAAACAAATAAGAACGGAAGCTGCAGCTCTTCCAATAAAAAACAATCGAGTTTTAATATTAAAAAAATTCAGTAATCATGAATAAATTAAATTTCCATTCCACCATCTTTTTGATTTCATTGTCCTTTGCCATCTTAATGAGTTCATGCTCGGGGAGAAATGGTGACTGGATGGAAAAGAATTTATCTGTAAGTAATTTCCGAAATGGAGACCCAATTCTAGAGGTGAAATCATCGCAGGAGTGGCATGAAGCGCTAAAGCATAGAACACCCGCATGGTGCAGTTATCAGTTTAACGCTGCTAACGACTCTATTCATGGTAAAATATATAACGTGTATGCAGTGCTGGACTATCGAGGATTAGCTCCTGAGGGATACAGAATTGCTACCGATGGGGATTGGAAAGCTCTAATCGAAAAGTTTGGCGGGACAGAGGAGGCGGGAAAATCTTTAAAATCTGATAATCTATGGAAGACACTTACAGGAAAAGAAGATGTTATGGGGAATAATAAAAGTGGTTTTAATGCTCTACCAGGAGATGGATTCACGTATTGTAACTTGAACAACCAATTTTGCTCTAATTGGGGAAGAGACTCAGAAAGTTGTAAGTGGTGGACTATCTCACCTTGTATGGTCTTTGACAATGGACAAATGAGAAAGGGTGAGCTAAATCTTAATGGGTACAATATGTATTTTGCCTCAACAAGCGTCTATAGTTTCTGCGCGCACTACAGAAATGGCTGTTATGTGCGATGCGTCAAGGATAATTCAAAATCCGAATTAAAAAAGCCCGAGCTCCAAACACTTGTTCTCGATAGCCTTTACGACAATTACAACGGTGGTAGTATTTATTATGATATGACGCTTAAGAACAATAGACAGATTAATGAGAAACAATCCAAATATGACCCAGATATGTGGGACGGCTCCGGAAGACCTAGAAGATATTTAGCACAGACATATGAGGGAAGTATGGGTTTTTATGGCGTCAATTGTGAGTTCACACTCACTTTGATAGACCCTTATACCGGCTCGATTTATAAGGTCGATAAAAAGGGAATTATTCAAACACCTCTTAAAGTGATTTCTCCCGGATTATACGAAGGAAAATTGATAATGGATGATAAATCAGAAGCCACAATAACGCTTAATCCACTGGATTCAATAAGGGTTATTGGTAATGATTGGGTCATTTTATTTAATAAGTTCGGTCAGCAATCCGTGCTGTCTAATGACCGAGACTTCTATGGTGCAGAAAAGTACAAGGAAATGTCGGGTATCGAATAAATCTCCTTATCGCGCGGGCTCAGCGAAGCAAAATCCTTAGCAAACTTCTGACCATTAGCCATTGCCAATTCCAAAAAAATTGGGCGTATACCTTAGTGAGCTTCGGCACCGACTGCGCTGCGTTAAGCTGGCGGCACAAGATGCTCTGAAATTGTGTCTTTTTATTAGCCACACCCAAATACGCACCCGATCACACCCAATTAGGATTACAGGGAATAGGATTGGAGGGTTACAAGGAATGGCGTTCAATCGCGCGGGCTTAAGGCAGCGCCTCCCGTGCGGAAACTTTTCTGGTTTTTAACATTTTATTTTCCAATAATTTGGGCGAATGCCTTTGAGCGTTTCGGCCTCGGATGAGCCATACCGGCGAGACTGGGTGTTTGCTTGCACTCATATTTAGTTGAGTAGTCGCACAAATTCAGTGAAAAAACTTGATAGTCATTCTGCCATTGTAAACACAGCAGTGATTACGCCAGGAATTGGATTTTTGGTTTAACTTGCTTATACGATTTTCTAGTACAATTTAGAATGAATATTTTTCTGCGAAATATCTTTTTTTTGGGTGTTCTGTTATGGGTTCTTGTCGTTGTGTCGTGTAATGATAATAGCGTTGCAAAAACGAGTTATACTGATAAGAGGAACTTTGGTGAAATACGCGAAATAAATATTGGAAGTCAAGTATGGATGGCCGAAAATCTGGATGTAAGTACCTTTAGCAATGGCGACTCGATAGTTGAAGCTAAATCAGATGAAGAATGGTGGGCTTATTCCAATTCCGGCACACCAGCTTGGTGTTATTTCGTGAAAAATACTTTAGACTCTGGCGAACTTACATGGAAGTATTACACTAATGATTCCGATGACAAAAAGATCGCAGGAAGACTATATAATTGGTTTGCGGTTAACGATTCTCGAGGTTTGGCACCTGCTGGGTGGCACGTTCCATCAGATCTGGAATGGGATTCTCTCGTGAATTACACAGGGGGGCGAAATGTTGCATGGGCAAGATTAAAGTCTACCACTGACTGGCCTGAATATGAATGTGGAACCAATAGCAGTGGTTTTGAAGCAATTCCTAATGGTATGCGAGGTCGAAATGTGTCGAGCGAAACCAATAGAGCGGTTTGGTGGTCTTCATCTGTTATCGAAAATGATGTTGCAAGAAGTTTTACCTTAGGATACCAGTACAATCATGTTACATATAGTCGGAAAGGTGATGGTTTATCAGTCCGATGCGTTAAGGATTCTCCTTTTCGCTCACAAACAAAAGGTAGCGAACAAGTGAATTCAAGAGAGAGTAACCTAACAGCGGATGAATCACTCTCGACTAAATTGCGGGAAGTAAAAATCGGGGACCAAATATGGAGCACTACTAATTTGGATGTTGCTTGTTTTAAAAATGGTGATTCCATTCCTGAGGCAAAAACATTAAGCCAATGGAGTGCTTTTGGCAACGCAATGGAGCCTGTATGCTGTTATTATAATTTTGATATTAGCAAAGGGAAAATCTATGGCCGACTTTACAATTGGTATGCGATAAAGGACCCCAGGGGTCTAGCTCCCGAGGGTTGGCATGTACCATCAAATGAAGAATGGCGTGAATTGGCTAATTATTTAGGAGAGGGTGCTGCAATCAAAATGAGGTCCAAGGGGCGCAATCCCAAACCTGGTTTCGCATTTATTCCAGCATCGAATTCCAGTAATTTTTCAGGTCCTCCCGGTGGTACATTAATCGGGGGAGGCAGTGGCAGAGCATATTTCGAGGGCGATGGAGGCTCTTGTCTTTTTTGGAGTTCTTCAGAATTAAATTCGCGTGTGGCCGGAAGGTTCGAGTTGTGGGATTGGATTCCAGATTTGAGATATAGTGAAGTTTCTGGCAGCATGGGCTGCTCTGTTCGATGTGTTCGAGATTGATTAAACAAGATTAGAAAAATAGTTTTTTATTTTCTTGTTAGGGATCGGTAATTAATTCGTTCAATTGTCTCAAATAAAAATTTATTTACGATCAATCGGAGTTATTGTATGTTTAAATATAATTTACATGAAAATAATGAATAAAGGATGTTTGATACTGGTAATCCTTGGAATAGTGATTTCACTTATTGGAAAATATGCCCCCGTAGACTTAAAAGGCTCCTATTGCTCTAAGAAAACCACCGTAAAGTATACACTCTTTAAAGGTGAAGGCTGGTTTTATAAGTGCATTGATTTAAACTCGGACAGCACATGCACCATAACGATAGCACAAAGCAACCGTAGTAACTATAAATTAACTGGAAAATGGTCTGACCTATCAAATGGAGTGTGTAGAATCTCCGGAGTGTCCGAGGAGAAAGACAACTATAACGGGATTTACGAATTCAAAGATGGCGACTTATTCGGGAGAGAACCTGTGTGGGGGGTTTACACGAAAGATTATACGCCTTGAATCTCTGTTGCATCGGCTGGGCTTATTATAGCCTGTGCTATTCCCCCAATTACTAGGGCTAAAAGCAACGTAGCACGTGCGGAAACTTTTCTCGGTGTTAACCATGCAATTTTAGAGAAAACACTTGGCCAATGCCCTTATCCGTTCGGCACCGGCTACGCTAAGCCGTGGCTATGGAGAGCAGAGAAATAACGAATTCGTGAAATAGCAACTGCAGAGAAGCACTCTCTCACCCCCCTCACCCCACACCCAACCTCAACGTCGCGCCCAAGCCATCGGTGACGATGCGCATCAGTGTAGAAAGTCGAATGTCGCTCGCATCGTTTTCGATACGTGAGATGTAGTTCTTTGTAGTGCCGCAACGGTCGGCCAGTTGTTGCTGGGTGAGACCCTTCACTTTGCGCAACTCTTGAAGCATGACACCAAGCTTGAAGGCTTCAAACCCTTGTTCGTATTCTTCCCGTGTCTTCGTTCCGCGTGGGCCGTATTGTTCAACCAAATGATCACGGAAACTTTTAAGTGCCGGTTTCTTCTTTTTCATGGTAGTACTTTTTTCTTAGACGCTGCGCTCGCACAATTTCACTTCGAGGGGTCCTGTCTGTTTTCTTCTGAAATCCATTAATGAGAATGACAACAGCACCGTCATCAAAAAAGCAAAACACCCGATAGATATGAGAAGATTCTTCCACGCGTACTTCAAATAAACCTTGCGATTCCTTGATAGAACGTAAGTACTTTTCCGGAACCCATTCCAAGGATGTAATGAGACCCAGCGTCCAGTTGAATTTCAATTGGGTCTTCTTTGGAAGCGCGGAAAAGAAGTCTTCATAATGATTCTCGTAGTAAAATATCTCTCGTTTGAAATTCGAGCGCATGACGTTTCATGTTTTACAAAGTTACCCAATTAGGACACACGCTCCAAAATTGTGGAAGTGGTGGGTGCAAAGCTGAATCGGCTTGATATGAAAGCTTATTCCTTTGGGGAATAGCTTAGAAGAATAGTATGCCCCTCGGTAGGATAATAGGGGATAGGATTGTAGGTTTATAGGGAAGGCTCGTTGCGACATACTAGTGTCCATGACCCATCCCCGGCCCTTCCCAAAGGGAAGGGAGTGTCCTTCTGGCTCAGGTGACGCTGTGAATAGTGTGGGTAATCTTTTGAAATCCGCCCGTTCCAAAGAAGGAAGTCTCCCTTCCCTTTGGGAAGGGTCGGGGATGGGTCAATACCACTAAAAGCCAGCCATGACGCCCCTATTATCCTACAATCCTACCCCCTACAATCCTTCTTACCTTTACCTCATGAACGCTTGCATTAAAATCCTTGTCACTTTGCTGCTCCTGCTCAGCGGAATGCTAACGGCCCAAGAACGTGTATCCGGTGAAGCGCTCGTGCAACTTAAACGCGAGCACAACATCGCCGCATTCGTTGCCGATATGAATGCCGAACTCGGACTGCTTGCTAAGGTGAAATCAAAACAATGCGTGTATGAACGCATGGGTATTTGGCTCGTGTCATTCGATGAAACTTCTGTTGCCATGCGCGACTTTCTTTACCTCGCTAAACAACACGAAGCCATTGCTCAAGCACAAGTCAATCATATCATTCGCGAGCGCATAATTCCCAACGATCCGTTCTTCTCGCAACAATGGCACCACCAACAAGCCAATGACCACGATATCGACAGCGAACTTGCATGGGACATCACTACCGGCGGCCAAACCATACTCGGAGATGAAATTGTAGTATGCGTAGTAGAAATTGGCGGTGCGCAATGGGACACCCCCGACATCGTCGACAACCACTGGGTCAATATCCATGAAATTCCTTCCAATGGCATCGATGACGACGACAACGGATTCGTCGATGATTATCACGGTTGGAACATTACATCCGAAGATGACAACCTCTCGGCAGGAAGTCACGGAACGCGTGTCAGCAGCATGATTGGCTCCACCGGCAATAACGAAACCGGTGTCACCGGAGTGAACTGGGATGTCAAAATGATGATGGTGGAAATTGGTGGTTCCACGGAAGCAGCTGCCATTGCAGGTTACGTCTACCCTCTCGAAATGCGCCGACTCTACAACCTTACGCAAGGCCAACAAGGCGCTTATGTTGTTGCGACCAACAGCTCATGGGGAACCGACAACGGTCAACCCGACGATGCCCCGCTGTGGTGCGCCATGTACGATTCACTCGGTGTTCACGGCGTGTTGAGCTGCGGGTCCACTTCAAACAACAATGTCGACGTTGATGTTTTCGGTGATCTGCCCACGGCATGTCCAAGCGATTATCTGATTTCAGTCGCACGCACGAATTCCAATGACGTGCGTAATTCCGGAGGCTACGGTATAACCACCATTGATCTCGCTGCTCCCGGTGACGATGTGTATCTCGCCAACAACAACGGCTATGCAACCACGACCGGAACTTCATTTTCGAGTCCATGCGTGGCCGGTGGAATAGCCCTGCTCTACAGCGCACCCTGCAACAGCTTCGTACAAAACGCTCAAGACAATCCCGCTGCTGCTGCCCTCACTTTGAAGTCCTTCTTGTTGGATGGGGTCGATCAAACAACACAGCTGCAAAGCGAACTCCTGAGTGGAGGTCGATTCAACGTCAACAACAGCCTGCAACTACTGATGGATGCCTGCGACGAAGGTCAGTGCATGGCGCCCTTCAACATGGAGTCAGCACAAATCAGCGGCACACTCAACTATACCATCAGCTGGACCGATATCCTCGCTGCAGAAGATTACCGCTTGTCCTACCGCATTGTCAATAGTGCAGACTGGATCAATCAGGAGGTCAATGATCTTAACACCTTCGCGCTCGCCAATTTGCAAGCGTGCACCGCTTATGAAGCTCGTGTGGCGGCTTATTGCGGCGACACCTTGAGCCTATGGTCAGAAGTGATTACCTGGACCACCGATGGTTGTTGCATCAATCCCGATGGTATATCCGTTTTGACATCGACTGACTCAACCCTTTCAATCATCTGGAATGACGTGCTGGCCACGGATGCTTATATCGTAACCGCGACAGACGACAATGGTTTGACACAAACTTGGAATGCAACATCGGGCGGCTTTTTCGTCATCAACGATTTACTGCCGTGCATGACTTACGACATTCAAATCACCTCAGCCTGTACGAGTCCAACAGGACCTGTGGCGCAGCTCTCCACGTTTACACCGGGCTGTGAGAACTGTGCACTGATACCCTACTGCGAAACATCAGGGAACGATGACGCTGAATTCATCGCCTACTTCAGCATGGGTGATTTAGAACACAGTTCGGAGAACAGTGGTGGCTATTTGTTGGTTCCGAATGTCACCGATACACTCTACAGCGGCATGACCTACGACGTGTCGTGCACGCCTGGCTACAACGGCAATGCTTACAACGAGAACTTCCGCGTCTGGATTGACTTCAATATCGACGGTGATTTTAATGATGCAGGGGAACTAGTCTTTGATCCTAGTCCAACCACAATCAACTTGCAAGGCGCTGCGACTATGCCATCGACACTTACCGAAGGGCACTCACGTTTGCGCGTTTCTATGACCTATACGCCTAGCACATCGAACAACGAACCGGAGCCTTGCGGAGCGCTTACCTATGGCGAGGTGGAAGACTACTGTGTAGTGCTTGCACTCGGAAGTATGATTGAGGGACCTTCTCGGGAAGCGCCCTCATTCAGCATTTATCCCAACCCTGCATCGGAACGGATTCGCATTGTAGGATTGAATCAACGTCCGGAACAGGTTGATTTGATTGCTGCTGATGGTCGTTTAGT
>CANHYZ010000049.1 GCA_947464885.1 Flavobacteriales bacterium | reverse complement strand
TCGCTGAAAAAAATCAATGCCCAGCTCCCGGCCCAGCGACTGCATGAAATGCACCGACTTATCAATGCCACAACCGCTGGCTGCGGCCTGCTGCTCATCGGCAGCAATCACAATGAGTCGATGATGAAAAATCGCGGCACATGCATCCATGGATGCGCCATGAGAGGTCCATTGCGCTATGAAAGTTTGCAAGCGTGCTAAAACGTCATGCTCGAGCGTTTCACTCAGGAAACTATCGGCCTGATAAATCCAAACCCGCGCCTGCTCCGGCATTTCTTCCATGGTTCGCATCATGTATTGTTCTGTTTTGAAAGACGTAAAAAGGGCCAAACGATCATCACAGGCACTAGCGACTGCAGTGCGCCTGTTATTCGCCTACTTATCGCGTAAGTCTGATCCGGCATGGACATCAACTTGCCCAGGGCATAAATGGCAAAGGCAAGTGCCGTAAAAACGATGTATATCAAGGCTAGGCGTGTCAAAACTCGGCTATTTCCCTCCAGCAGCCGCAACAGCGATGCGTTGATGACAAAAAAAACCAACAGCGACACGAACGTCACCGCCCATTTTAAACGCAGCAGCTGCAACTCATTCAATTTGTAGAGCCACCGCAGCGTTTCATGGCTATGGTAATAGTCGAAGGGTGCGGTAAATCGTTGTGCCTCGATGGCTTGATGCTTCTGCTCCTCATTCATCCCATAGAAACCGGATATCCGAGGTGCATTTTCGAGGATGTAATTGATGCTTATTTTAAGTTGCTCCTGATAGAACCCAAGGGCAATAGCAAAGGCAACCAAACATCCGATCAGAAGCATTTTGCGCATGTTCTAGCCTGCATTAAGGTGTTCGGCCATGGGGGAGAACTTTTTTACCCATAGCATCCATAATCCAAATACATAGGCATATACCAGAAGCGTAAAGGTATAGTCATGATTGAAGGCGAGCCAGTCCGGGTTGACATGAACAATCACCGCCAGCGAAGCAATGCGCAACACGTTCACGGCAAAAACCGACAATGCTCCCAAAGGAAGAAACCACAATTTGTGCCTTGGGGGCCCCGGAAATGCGAAAACAAAACAAATGAAAAGGACATAGAGAACGACGCCATCGCAGGGTGCTCCAACGGTTAAACCCCCGGAGCCATCAATACCAACATGTTGCTGGAAGGCAGATGGGTCATTCGTGTAATCGGTAAGTGTGTAGCCAATTGTCTTTAGTACAACTTCAGTACTGACTACAAGTGCACGAACAACGGTCGCATCAAAACCGGTGTAGGGATGTAGGTAAAATTCATACAGTAAAAGCCAACTGATATAAAGCAGTGATCCCGTAATTACGAAACGTATCAGCTGATTCTTCAGACTGAGTAGCATTACCCTTTCTTACGGCTGATGTCGTATGTTTTCTTTCCACCGTAGGCCAATCCGGCTGCAATTAACAGACTTACTCCACCATCAATAGGACAAGGTGGACCAAATGGTCCTCCGCAAGGAGGCCCTCCCGGGGGACCCGGCTGTGCAAACACCACGGAAACGGCCGCCATTAAGACAATAGTGAAAAGTGCGGCAATCAATTTTTGCATGTTTCTCGAATTAAAACTTGAACAAAAGTAATAGAAAGTTGACAGCTTACATGAAATAATTGTTACTCCGCGGAATTCAAGCAAGAAATTGTTCGATAAAATTAAGGTCTATATTTGCCCGACTACCGAATCACCAACCTACCCTATGTCGAATACGACCCCGCAATCGCCAAAAACCAATTTTCTCGACGCCGATGACTTAAGGCCCATAATTAAGTTCATCAGCAAGAATTGGTATTTGCTCATTCTCTTCTCTGGTATCGGTTGGATGTTCGCCTTGTTTTACACTCACAGGCTGCCGAACATATACGCAGCGAAGACGGAAATACTCTTAAAATCCAACGAAACATACGATTATCAAACGCAGATTTTTAAAGATATCGGTTATTATTCGCTCATCCAGGATATCACAAACCAAAAGCGTATCATAACTTCATTCGACCTTATTGGCAATGTGATGCAGCGTGTTGACTTCACGAAAAGTTACTTTCTTGTAGGACGTGTTAAAACCGAGCAGGTTGATCGCTTCGCATTCTTCGACATTGATTGTGACTGGCGTCACATGGATAAAAAATTATACGGAAAGCCGATTAACCTGAAAATTATCGATTTGAACAGCTATAGTATTAGCTACGAAATTGATGGGAAAAAACTAATTCATGACTTCGAATTCGGCAAGTTACACGAAGATGTCAATTTCTCCATTCAGGTGGACCTTATGCCACGAGTCGATGAGGTCAGCTTGAAAAGTATACAGGAACAAAATTTCCAGTTCGCCGTGCAGCATCCCGAAGTGTTGATTGATCGATTTCGCTCCGGATTGAGTATCGAGAACCAGGAATTCACCAGTATTCTTTCACTCACCATGAAAGACATGCTGGAGAGCCGGGCTAAAATCTTTTTGGATACGCTGGCCAAAGTTTACATCGACTACACGCTCGAAAATCAGTTGCTGGTAAACCAAAAGACGGAAGAATATATCGACAAGCAACTCGATGGAGTCATGAAAACAATGGACTCTTTGGAGCGTGAAATTGAGAGTTTCAAGGCAACAAAGGACATTCTTGATTTGGATATCGAACAGCAGCAAGCGTTTAAAAAATTGCAAGACCTTGAAATTGAAGAGCGCGACCTCAAAACACGGACTGAAGCATTGAGCAGCCTGGAGGAATTCCTTACCAAGGAAAAGGACATGTCAATTATTCCCCCGATGAACATCCTCAAAGCGGAAGATGCATCACTGAATAGTTTAGTCCAAGACCTCTTTAATCTCAAGCAGCGCAAAACAGAATTGCTGGTCGACATGAAGCCATCCGACCGAAGGGTGCAAAAGGTTGACTCGGTCGTGAAAACAATCCGAAACAGCATTTTCAGATACACTACCGACAACAAGAAGCAAATTGAAAAAAGGATTGGATTAATCAAAAATCTATATGGCGATGTAGAGGCGGAACTGCGTGATATACCACGCTCGCAGCGCGATCTGATGAGCATCGAGCGTAAAATGATTGTCAACGAAAGTCAATACACCTTCCTGCTCCAGAAAAAAGCCAATACCGTAATTGCCCGCGCCGGTATCGTACCACAAACAAGCGTTATCGAAGCCGCCCGTTCCTTGGGTGTGGTTGGACCTGAAAAGAAAAGCACGATTTGGATTTATGTTGGTATCGGATTCTTCATCGCCCTCATAATCGGTATCGTTCGCGCCATATTCTTTGAGCGCATCGAAAACACACGTGAACTGAAATCACTCACCCGTATGCCGTTGCTTGGCGGCATTCCGAACTATCAGGACATTGATCTCGACCCGATTGTAATTAGCAGTAATCCCCGATCGAACGTGAGTGAGGCATTCCGATCTGTACGTACGAACCTGCAGTACATTCTGCCTGAGGAAGGACCAAAACTCATTTTGATTACCTCCCTGCATCCGGGGGAAGGTAAAACATTCGTTTCCGTTAACCTCTCTTCCGTACTCGCCAAAGCTTCCAAACGCGTACTGTTGCTCGACTTCGATATGCACAAACCTAAAGTGCACAAGTCACTGCGCTTAGAGAACGTAAGCGGTATATCTTCCTTCCTCATTGGAAAAACAGATTACAAACAAAGCATCACTGCAACCAGTGTCGAAAATCTCGATGCAATTTCTGCCGGCCCGGTTCCACCAAATGCATCTGAATTGGTGTTGAATGCGCGTGTCGATCAATTACTTAAAGAAACCAAAGAGCTCTATGACTTCGTTATCATCGATACACCGCCATTGTTGCTCATCAGCGACTCCCTAGTAATGCTGAGTAAAGCAGATCTCGGAATATTTGTAATGAATACCGAGAAGGCTACAAAAGCAGGTGTGCGCTACCTGGAAGATATTCTTTTGATGAATAACCTGAAAAAGAACTCCATCATTCTGAACAACATTAAGCAGAAGCGCTGGAAGTACTACTACGGCAAATATGCATACCGCTATGGCTACGGTTATGGCTATGGTTATGGCTATGGCAATACCTATGGTGGTTACATGTATGGCAACAACTACTACACTGAAGATTTGTCGACAAAATCAAAGCGTCGCAAAAAGTCGACATAACACAATGTGATATGGTTTCTTTGATTATCACTACATACAACTATGCCCAATACGTAGAGCGCGCCATTCGCAGCGCCTTGGATCAAAGCTTATCGAGTGATCAATTCGAAATCATCGTCGTCAATGATTGTTCTACGGACGGAACTAAATCAGTACTAGAAAATTTTGAGAAAGATGCGCGCATTTTCAATCTCGAAGAAAACCTGGGGCTTTCCGGTGCCCGCAATTTCGGTATCAAAAAAGCCAAAGGTCAGTTCGTAGCATTTCTCGACGCAGATGATTACCTGCACAAGGAAACACTTCGTCTACAAAAACTCTTTCTGGAAGAAAACAATACGCTCGATGCCGTCTCTGTCGACTACTACCTCGTTGATGATCGCGGCAAACACATCGAGCACGTCAATGCCGCCGAAAAACCCATTGCCTGCGGGGTGATGTTCCGAAAGGATTTTCTGTACAACATAGGACTATATGACGAACAATTTCGTGCCCGCGAAGAAGAAGACTTGCGCATTCGTTGGACGGACAAATACAACATTTACAACATCATCCTTCCTATGTATCGATATCGTATGCATGAGCATAACCTCACCAAGAATACACAGGCTATGGACAAGCACCTGCACATGCTGCAAAACAAACATTCGGGATGAAAGCTTTTATTGAAGGAAATTCGATTTACTTGCGTGCCATTGAAACAAGCGATGTCAGTGCGCGCTATTTGGCTTGGATGAATGATGAAGAGGTTACTCGAGGTCTAGCATCGGGAGCATTTCCGAGTAACATGGCCAATCTATCAAGCTACGTTGAACAGATCATCAACTCGAAAAGCGCGGTCATGTTTGCCATTTGTGATCAGTCAACTGATCTTCACATAGGGAATATCAAACTCGATAACTTCGATTGGATCAATAGAACATGCGAACTGGGACTATTACTTGGCGACCGCAATTATTGGGGAAAAGGCATTGGAACAGAAGTCGTGCGCTTGTGTTTGAACTATGCCTTCAACCAATTGAATTTTCGAAAAGTCGTTTTAGCTGTTTATGCGAATAACCCTGCAGCAATTAAGCTGTACAAGAAGATAGGCTTTCAGCACGAAGGCACTTTGCGCAGCCAAATTCTCTATAAAGGGGACTATATCGACAAACACTACATGGGAATTTTCAGTCACGAAGTGCAATGAACCTCTGCATAATTCAAGCCCGCATGGGCTCTACCCGATTGCCCGGCAAAGTTCTCATGGATGTAGCCGGTAAACCGATTTTACAGCAACTCCTTGATCGCCTCAAACCATCACAAAAAATAAACACCGTCGTTGTAGCCACTACAACGAATCCGGAAGATGATGCCATCGAAGCATTTTGCACGAACTACGGCGTAAACTGCAGCAGAGGTAGCGAGTGGGATGTACTCGATCGTTTTCTCAAAGCGGCACAGCTATGCGATGCCCAACGTGGCGACACTATCGTGCGCATCTGCTGCGATAATCCCATTCAATCGTGGAAAGTGGTTGACTTTGTTATTGATCAGTTTGAACGCTACAAGGTCGATTATTTCTCCAATAGCAACCAAGATCCCGACTATCTGGAAGACGGATTTGACGCCGAAGTAACCTCATTTGACGCCCTTCAGTATGCCGCTGAAAACGCCACCATGATGAGCGAGCGTGAACATGTTATGCCCTTCATTAAGAACTGCGGAAAATTCAAACTCGGATGGCGCAAAGCGAACGCTGATTATCAATGCAAGCTATCCGTAGATACGCCAAACGACCTCCACATGGCACAGCGCATTTTCGAGGAGTTGAAAGATACTCCCGACTTCGCCATCGATGAGGTTGTTGACTTACTGCGCCGAAAACCGGAAATCTTAGCGATCAATAGCGATAGTGAAATCAATTCCGGTTATAAAAAATCACTGATTCACGACCGGAAGGTCTAACCCATTCTGTCATGCCCACCATGCAAAAAAATCTCATCACGCGATTCACTGAAAGCGACAAGTACCGCAATAAAATTCATGATCTCATTCCGGGTGGAGCACACACATACTCCAAGGGCGATGACCAGTTTCCCATTCTTTCTCCCGCAGCGATAACACACGGAAAGGGTTGCCGCGTATGGGATCCCGACGGCAATGAATACATCGAATGCCTAGGCGGATTGGCATCCATTAGTCTTGGACATGCCTATGAACCCGTTGTGGAGCGCGTAACACAGGAGCTGCTCAAAGGAAATAACTTCAGTCGCCCATCAGTGATTGAAGGCGAAGTCGCCGAGCGATTCCTTGCCAATATCAAAGGCCACGACATGATTAAGTTCGCGAAAAACGGATCCGTCGTTACCACCGCTGCCGTAAAAATCGCACGCGCATACACAGGCAGAAAATTAGTTGCGCGCCCAATCGATCATCCCTTTTACTCATACGACGACTGGTTCATTGGAAGCACGGACGTAAAAAGCGGAATTCCACAGGACATCGCTGCGCTCACCGTAATCTATCGATCCGACGACATGCAATCGCTCATCGATTTGTTTACGCAATACCCCAATGAGATTGCCTGCGTTATTTCTGAGCCTGAAAAATTCAATGTACTACCGGAGAATTACCTCAAAGACGCCATTGACCTTGCTCACCGTCACGGCGCACTTTGGATCATGGATGAAATGATCACCGGTTACAAAACAGCTTACCCCGGCTCCATGACAAAATACAACGTGACGCCCGATATCGCCACGTGGGGAAAAGGCATCGCCAATGGGTTTTCATTTTGCTGCATGACCGGTAAAAAAGAGGTACTCGAATTAGGCGGTATTCGCAACACAGGTGCTGAAAAGTTATTCCTCGTGAGCACGACCCATGGCGGGGAAACTTGCAGCATCGCCGCTGCAATCGCAACCATGGATGAATTCGAAAAAGAAGACGTCATCGGACATAATCAACGCATGGGACAGCGCTTCATCGACGGAAGTAAAGCCGTCATTGCAAACCATGGGCTGAGCAATCACATTCGAAATATGCAGTTCAATTGGCATGCGTCACTTGGATATTTTGACCAGGACGGTCAAAATTCATTCGGACTGCGTACACTCTTTCATCAAGAGCTCATCAAGCGAGGTGTGTTGTTTCAAGGCATCTTCTGCCCGCACTATTCGCACCACGAAGAAGACGTCGATTACGTCCTCCAGGCGATGGACGAATCCTGTGTGGTATTCAAGAAAGGCCTTGAAGAGGGATTTGAGAAATATCTGGTGGGAGAGCCAATCAAACCGGTATTCCGCAAATACATTTAATGAACTTAACTGCGACACAATCGGCCATTATCCATTGGGTAAGATTCGTTTGCAGTCAGGCTGTGGTGCTTGCACATCTATTCGGATTCTTCCATTGGCAAGTCGGCCCCTTCAACGCCATGGGCAGTTATGCCGTTCTGGTGTTCTTCATTCTTTCCGGATTTCTGATAGCTTTTAGTATCCGCAAGAAAAGCGAGCACCAGCCCACATATGGTTTCATGGATTATCTTAGGGATCGATTCTTTCGCATCTATCCGCCTTTTGTGGCAACGTTGCTGCTGGTTTTCGTTCTAGACATTGCGCAATTCGAACACACACAGCAGCTCTATTCATTCAAACAGTATCTCGTCAATCTATCGATTAACTTGTTTCAATTACAGGAATTCCCGCTCGCTACGTACCTCAACGATCACTACATGATTGAGGCGTTTCGCTTCAGGGTGATGGGCACCAACATTCCGCTCTGGACGATTTCCATTGAATGGTGGCTTTACATCTTCTATGGCTTTCTCGTGTTTTATATCGTGAAAGCACAACGGGTGAAGATGATTCATTGGGCGCTACTACTCTTCTTTGCCCTAACTCCTTTGTATTATATGTTCATTGCTGCGCGAATGGACAAAGGGCTTACGCTGATTTGGTTCCTGGGCGCAATTGGTGGAACAGCGCAAATCACCGCATTCAAAAATCTCAGTAACCGCACCCTTATGTTGAGTGTCTTGTTGCTGTTGACGGGATTAACCTGTTTCTTCAAGATGGGATATCATGGCGCTATTTTGATTTTCTTCCTTGGGTTCTACCTCATCATGGCCCATAAGGACGAACGGCTCCCGGTTGTAGAACGAAGCCACCGCATTGCCAAGTTTCTGGCCAATTATTCTTACTCCCTCTACCTCACTCACTGCAGCGTTATACTCTTCATTATGGCCGTTTTTCCGTTGAATAAAAACGCAACTGAATTGGGCCTCATCTATATCTTCGTCAACCTGTTTGCTTTTGGGTTCGCCTATGTGTTTGAACGCCCATCGGAACAATGGAAAAAACGTTATGAAAACTACCGATCCATCCGGAATTGATTTCCGCAAAAAATTCGAACTGACCGACAAAGTCATTGTCATCAGTGGTTCATGTGGACTTATTGGCCGCGCCTTCTGTGAAGCCGCTGCACAATTCGGTGCGCACGTTGTTTGCGCCGATATCCCTGCTGCTAATCCCGAATCCATGGCCGCCGCCTTAAGCGAAAAACACGGCAGAGCAATGCTGGGCTTCAGTCTCAATGTGGCCGTGAAATCGGAAGTCGAAGCGCTGAAAGCAAAAGTGTTGGAAACCTTTGGCCGCATCGACGGACTGGTGTGCGGGCATCAAAATAAATCACACCTCAAGTTTGAACCCTTCGAACAAGTCACAGAAGAAAACTGGGACACGGTTGTCGAAATCAATTTGCGGGGTACGTTTTTACTGTGTCAGGTCATCGGTTCCTACATGGCTGAAAATGGCAAAGGAAGTATTGTCAATATCCCGAGCACCTACAGCGTGGTTGCGCCCAATCAGAACCTCTACAAAGGAACATCCTTGGGCTGTCCTGCTGCCTATAGCGCCAGTAAAGGCGCTATTGATGCGTTGTCGCGCTACCTGGCCAGCTATTGGGCCTCGCGCAACGTTCGCGTCAATATGATTACTCCGCACGGCGTATGGAACAATCACGAAGATAAATTCGAGAAGAATTTTGCGCAGTTCTCACCGATGCAGCGATTGAGTTTCAATCATGAAGTCGCACCGGCCTTGATTTATTTGCTGAGTGATGCCAGCAGCTATGTCACCGGCGATAATATGCTCGTTGAAGGCGGCTGGACGGTTTGGTGAGAATGATCAATCGTAATTCAGCACCGTAATAAACCCGAACTTATCCGTGACCCGACCGCGGCCATCCTCCACGCTGAGGTAGTAGTTGTATACGCCCTCCTGGACAAATTTCCCACCCATGGTTCCGTCCCAACCCTCGGTGATATTCGTCGTTTGGAAGATCAAATCACCCCATCGGCTGAAGATTACCAACCGGTAGTTGGCCACATCGGCAAATGAAATGACAGGATAAAAAACAGGGTTGTAGCCACCTATGACGATGCTGTTGGGCACCCAAACAATAGGCTCCAGCGTTAGGTTCACCTCATTGGATTTTGAAGTGAAGGCAGCGCGA
>CANHYZ010000048.1 GCA_947464885.1 Flavobacteriales bacterium | reverse complement strand
GTAAGATCGTTGTGGCGGGTTCGTGTTTTGCCGAACGAATCGGTCAGTGGTTCGATAATCACCGTTTTCAGGTAGAGGTCAATCCCAATGGGATAATTTTTCATCCAACACCGTTGGTGAGGACGCTTACACGCGCTCTTGATCGACGTTCCTACACGATGGATGAACTGGCTGTGAATCATGGCGTGTACAGCAGTTTTGACCATCACGGTTCTTTTTCGCAGACGAACGCCGATGATGCACTGCGATACATCAATGAGCAAGTGGCGATCGCTGGCGATGCGCTACAAACAGCGGATGTCCTTATCATCACCTGGGGTTCTGCATGGGCCTATCATCATGCGGAAACGAATACGGCTGTAGCGAATTGCCACAAATTTCCCGGAAACATGTTCCGCAAATCGCTTACACCGATTCACGATATCGTGGCTCAATGGGCTGATTTTCTCGAGCAACTGAAGGTTGTCAACCCCGGCGTGAGGTGCATTCTGTCGCTGAGCCCCGTGCGATACTTGCGCGATGGAGCCCATGGTAATCAGCTCTCCAAGGCCCACCTGCTCTTAGCCGCTGATGAACTCATCCGACGATTTGATTTCGTGCATTATTTCCCATCGTACGAAATCGTATTGGATGAGCTGCGCGATTATCGCTTCTATGCTGAGGATATGATGCATCCCTCATCGCAGGCAGTGGAATATGTTATCACGAAATTCTCAGCCTGTTTTATGTCTGAAGAAACGCGTAGCCGCATACAAAGGATGGAGCCGCTCATCAAATTCCTGGCGCATCGCCCTATCAAAATCAATGACGCGGAATGGAATCTTAGAATCGCCGAGAAGCAAGAGCAACTGGAAGCGATGCTACGGGAATTCCGGGCATAAAAAAAGGCCACCGAAGTGGCCTCTGTTCAAGTGAAAATCTTATTGTTTCGTTTCTGTAAATGTCTTGGTAGGAACCGCAATCTGGAAGCGAACCTTCGCCCCAGCTGTTTGAAGTGCTTCATGACCACCGGTGCCGATAATGGTGTTGTCGGAAGTGGTCACCTTGTATTGAAGACTCAACAGTTTGCGATCATTGTCGAATTGGGGGATGTAATTGAAAACAAGTCCCTGTGCGCGCATTTCTTTATTGAGCAACGCCAGCTCTTCGCGTGTGGTCTGACCGTTAATGGTAATATCAACTGTTTGTGCCGAAACCGTATTTTGACCGAACATTTCGCCGAAGGCTAGTGTAAGCGCTGCGAGGAGGAGAATTTTTACTGACTTCATAAGGGTTCTATTATAGAGCAAGTTTACGGTAAAAATCAGTTCGATGAACTCCGTGGAAAGAAATTATCTGGGGCCGATGCCCACTACATTTGCGGCAATAATTTCAGCGCATGAGTACAGCCCAGCAACGTAAACTTCAGGAAATTCAGAATGACTTGTTCAGTGGCGATGATGCCCTTTGTGCTAAGGCAATTTCGCGCTGCGAAGAGGAGGGTACAGCCGCTATGGTAGAGCCACTGATTGCCTTCTACGCCTCTGAGGCTCCTTCCCAATTGCGTCAAAGGGTCGCTGAATTACTGGGCACACTAAAGGTTTCGGGCAGCGAACAGTATTTTCTGCTGGCACTGGAGAATAGAACATTTGCGCACGTTCGCAAAGATTTGATAGGGTTCATGTGGAGCACTGGATTGCAGCCCGTTGATGCTGTGGCGCTTATCAGCCAGCTAGCAGCAGAGGGAGATTACCCGCTGATTCTGGAATGCCTGACATTACTTGAAAGCATTGAAGATGCTATCCCCGAAGATCAATTGCTCGAGAGTATAGCATTAGTGCACACTCGACTCAATGAAATGGAGCAGGGTGATTTGCGGCGCCTGCTCGGTGAATACCTGGTTGTGCTAAATCGCCTGCGCGCCATGGCTGAATAATTCGAAATTGTATGAACTGGATGAACGAATTTGTGGTTGCTGATGAGGTCCTTGAAGCCCTGAATAACCACGCCCCCGTGGTCGCTTTGGAGAGTACAATCATTTCGCATGGTATGCCTTACCCGGAGAATGTAGCTGTTGCTAAAAGGGTAGAGGATACCGTTCGCAAGCATGGCGCTGTGCCGGCAACAATTGCCATACTCAAGGGCAGAATCCATGTAGGGTTGACACCCGACCAACTGGAACAATTTGCCCAAACGCGCGACGTGATGAAATGCAGTCGTCGCGACCTTCCTTTCGCCGTCAGTTGCGAGCTAAATGGAGCTACCACGGTTTCTGCCACAATGATTATCGCTGAAATGGCCGGTATTGATGTTTTTGCCACCGGTGGAATTGGCGGCGTGCACCGTGGAGCTGAATTGAACTTTGACGTTTCGGCAGATTTACAGGAGTTCGCGCATACGAGCGTAGCTGTCGTAAGTGCCGGTGCAAAGGCAATCCTCGATATTCCAAAAACCCTTGAGTATCTCGAAACCCTCGGTGTTCCCGTCATCGGCCTCGATACAGCTGAATTTCCGGCTTTCTACTCACGAACTTCGGGACTTGCACTTTCGCTGTCCTTGCCCACAACAGCGGCAATAGCAGCAGTGATTCATGAGAAAAAAAGAATGAATCTAAATGGAGGAATACTCATTGCCAACCCGATTCCCGCCACACATGAAATCCCTGCACATGAAATTGAGCCCTTTATTAATCAGGCGCTCCAGCAGGCCGCTGAAAATGGTATCGACGGCAAGGAATTGACTCCTTTTCTGCTCAAAACACTGAATGCGGCAACAGCCGGGAAAAGTCAACAGGCCAATGAGCAGCTGGTCCTTAACAATGCCGCGGTTGCCGCGCAAATCGCTTGCGACCTAATCGCAATTCGCAGAAAACAGCCGTTTATCGCTCTCTAAATTTAACAACTCCACAGGTTAGCTAACTATCTTCGCACCATGGCTAAAACGTTTGATACGCCCGATTATATCCTTACCGAAGAGAAAATCCGTCAACGCTTGCTCGATGATTATCGTCTCGCCTGTATTTCGCGCGAGGCTTCTCTTTTAGGAAGAAAAGAAGTCCTTACCGGAAAAGCCAAGTTTGGTATTTTCGGTGACGGAAAAGAGCTCGCACAAATTGCTATGGCCAAGCAGTTCCGCAACGGCGATTGGCGAAGCGGATACTACCGCGATCAAACGTTCATGATGGCCATCGACCAATTGTCGGTGCAACAATACTTCGCCGCACTCTACGCACACACTGACCCGGAACATGAGCCCGCTAGTGCAGGCCGACAAATGGGTGGCCACTATGCTACCCGCTTTTTGAATGAAGATGGTTCGTGGAAGGCAGTCGCTCAGCTGAAGAATTCTTCCTCGGATATATCGCCGACAGGCGGACAAATGCCTCGACTGCTCGGTCTCGCACAAGCTTCCAAGATGTATCGCAATGTGCCTGAATTAAAGGATTTCACGCACTTCAGCTCCGGCGGCAATGAAGTAGCCTTTGGAACTATTGGAGATGCATCAACCAGTGAGGGATTGTTCTGGGAAAGCATGAACGCAGCCGCTGTATTGGGCGTGCCTATGTGCATGAGTGTTTGGGACGACGGCTGGGGAATCTCGGTGCCAAAGAAGTTTCAAACGGTAAAGGAAAGTATCTCGGAGGCGCTCAAGGGATTCGAGAAAACAACGACGACAAACGGAATAAAGATATTTAAGGTCAAAGGCTGGAACTATCCGGAACTACTCATGACCTATGAAAAAGCAGCTTCTTACTGCCGCGAAAACCACATCCCCGTGTTAGTGCACGTAGAGGAAATCACCCAGCCGCAAGGACACAGCACAAGCGGCTCGCATGAACGTTATAAGTCGAAGGAGCTCCTTGCCTGGTATGAACAATACGATTGCATCGAGCAATTCAAAAAGTTCATCACACTCGATGGCAGCGCTTCTGATAAGGAGCTGGATGAAATCCGCGAATCGGCCAAGAAATATGTGCGTGAAGAACAGAAAAAAGCATGGACTGCATTCCGAGCTGATGTTGATCGTGATGTTGCACAATGTGCTGATTTGATCGCAGCCATTGGTCTGCAAGAAACGAATGCGATTGCTGATGAACTGCGTAAGCAAACAGATGCTATCCGCAAGGATGCATTCGTTTCAGCAAAGAAGGCGTTGCGCTTGGCGAAGAATGCGCCCGGAACGGAGGTTCTTTCACGCTGGCTGATGGGGCTTAAAGACGATTGTAACGAGCGTTACTCTTCGGCCCTATATGCTGAAGGCACCGGTTCCGCAATGAATGTAACGCCGGTAGCCCCGGCATACGATACCGATGCTGAATGGGTTGATGGCCGTGTAATTATCCGCGACAACTGGGATTATGTGCTGCGCTCACGCCCTGAAACGCTCATCTTCGGAGAAGATGTCGGAAAAATCGGTGGAGTAAATCAAACAGCAGAAGGTCTTCAGGAAAAATACGGTGACTTGCGCGTAAGCGACACCGGAATCCGTGAGGCTACAATTATCGGACAGGGCATTGGAATGGCTATGCGTGGCTTACGTCCGATTGCTGAGATTCAATACCTCGACTATTTGTATTACGCCTTACAGATCATGCGTGATGATTTGGCGACTGTGCATTGGCGCACCCGAGGCGGCCAGCGCGCTCCGTTGATTATCTCTACGCGTGGTCATCGTCTTGAGGGTGTATGGCATGCAGGTAGTCCTATGGCAGCCATTATCAGCAGTGTTCGCGGAATGCACGTGTGTGTACCACGCAACATGACGCAGGCCGCCGGCATGTATAATACTCTTTTAGAGGCGCAAGACCCTGCGTTGGTTGTAGAGTGTCTGAATGGATACCGCACCAAAGAACTCATGCCGAATAACATCGGTGCGTTCAAGGTTCCTCTGGGCATACCGGAGGTTGTACGCGAGGGAAATGCAGTGACTATTATTTCCTACGGTTCAACACTTCATGTATGTCTGGCTGCGGCAAGCTTGCTCGAAGAAGAAGGCGTGCAAGCAGAAGTGATTGATGTACGCACGCTGTTACCGTTTGATATCAACCATCAATGTGTCGAATCGGTGCGTAAAACTTCACGTGTGTTGTTCGTTGATGAAGACGTACCCGGCGGAGCAACTGCATTCATGTTGAATGAGGTGCTTAACGTGCAGGGTGGTTACCGCCACCTCGATGCCGCACCGCGCACGCTGTCGGCCAAACCACATTTGCCGGCATACGGAACCGATGGTGACTATTTCAGCAAACCTTCTGCAGAGGATGTCTATGACGCTGTCATGGAAATGATCGCTGAGTAAGCTATTCACAGGCTACTGCTTGCAAAGTCGTGTTGCTTCGTTAGCAATTTCGAAGGGTTCTGCTATATTCGCTTGCATGAAGCGCAATTTCATTTTACGCATAATAGCATTGGCGGTGTGTATTCTTTTGACACCGATGGTGTTTGGACAAGTCATCAAGGGAAAAGTTACCGATGCATCCACCGGGGAACCTCTATTCGGTGCTGTGGTAGGTGAGAAGGGAACGTCGAATGGCGTCACGACCGACTTTGACGGAGAATTCACCCTCAAGGTAGCCGCTTTGCCGGTAAACCTACAGATTGCGCTTATTGGTTATCTCAACCGTGATTTAACGGTGAATGATGCATCAGAACGACTGCAGATAAAGCTGGAGGCAAACGACCAGTTGTTGAAGGACGTGAATGTGGTGAGCGACCGAATGCTTGAAAAGCAAAAGCAGAATCCGCTAACGGTTGAAACTATGGATGCTATTGCAATCAAGGAGGCTCCAACCGGTAGTTTCTATGAAAGCTTGGGATCGTTGAAAGGGGTGGACATGACGTCAGCCAGTCTTGGTTTCCGTATTATCAATACCCGCGGTTTCAACAGCACTTCCCCCGTGCGCACACTTCAGCTCATTGATGGCGTCGATAATCAAAGTCCGGGACTGAACTTTTCACTGGGGAATTTCCTTGGAGCCTGCGATCTGGATGTGAAGAAGGTAGAGATCGTGCAGGGCGCGAGTTCGGCTTTCTTCGGCCCGGGCGCCTTCAATGGTGTCGTCAATATGGAAACCAAGGATCCATTTACGTACAGCGGATTATCCGCCGCTGTCAAAGTGGGCGAACGCAACCTGATTGAACCGCAATTCCGCTTTGCTGAGTCCTTTAAAAATGACGAGGGACAGGACATGCTTGGTTACAAAATCAGCGCTTACTATTTAAGAGCCGATGATTGGGAAGCAGATAATTACAACCCCATTGATGGAAGCATCGACGACGCCTCGAATCCGGGGCGATTCGACGCAGTGAACACCTACGGGGATGAATATTTCCCGGCTATGGACCTGAGCGACGCTGCACCCTGGACTTATCGTGGGATTGGTACATTTTATCGAACAGGCTACAAAGAGTCCGACGTGCTGGACTACGACACCAAAAACTTCAAAGCCAATGCCGCATTGCACTGGCGCCTGCGTCCTGAGCAGGCTTACGATTCACCGGAGCTCATCATGGCCACCAACGTGGGCAATGGAACAACCGTTTACCAGGGCGATAACCGTTTCCGTTTGCGCGATATCTTCTTCATGCAGAATCGAATCGAGTTCAAGAAAAAGGATGATTATTTCATTCGAGTATACGCGACTCGCGAAGATGCCGGTAAAAGCTATGACCCTTATGCTACCTCACTACGATTACTGGATGAAGCTCGTTCCGACGAGGACTGGTCGAAAGTGTATATCCGTTATTGGCAGGATAGTATTAATGATAGAATTGATGGACTCGGCTATCCCGGTTTGGTCATGAACCCCAATTGGAACGGTGATCCTGCCACACTCTGGCTGCCGTATGACTATGAAGGTCAGCAAGCTTGGCTTGAAGAATACAACGATTCACTTTCTCGCTGGCACAGTATGGTCGAGCAATGGACGAATCAAGGTAATGCCGGTATTATTGGAATTGATACACTAGGAATGTTCGCCCCAGGAACAGCTCGCTTCAACGAGGCGTTTGAGCGCATCACGTCCCTTAAAAACAATGAAGGCGAGGGCGGCACGCGTTTTTACGACCGCTCAGCACTCTATCATATCCATGGAGAGAAGCAGTTTACGTTTCAGCGACTGGATCGCTTCAGAGTAGGGGGGAATTATCGACTCTATACTCCGAATAGCGACGGGACAATTTTTAGCGATACAGCCGGTACGCGCATCACCAACAACGAGTTTGGGTTGTATGCCGGTATTGAGGAGAAAATGTTGGAAGACAAGCTGATTGTGCAGGTCACAGGCAGGGTCGATAAAAACCAAAATTTCGACTATGTCTTCTCACCGGCCGCAAGCTTGGTCTATCAACCAAAGAAAAACCACTATGCGCGTGTATCCTTCTCCAGTGCATTACGCAATCCTACACTAGCCGATCAGTACCTCTACCTCAATGTCGGACCGGCAACGCTCAGTGGAAATCTTACCGGTGTGGATAGCCTTGTTACTATCGATAGTTGGCTGGACTTCAGAAATAGTCTGAAGCGGGATACGCTAGACTATTTCTCTGTGAATCCTATCCGCCCTGAGCAGGTGCGAACGTGGGAGGCCGGTTATCGTGGCTCATTTGGAAACGACCTCTACGTTGATGCCGGTTACTACTTTAGTTCCTACACCCACTTCATCGGTTATGTCATTGGTCTTGATGTAGCATTCGATAATTCAGGTATTGGTTTGCCAAAGAATGTGGACGCTTTCCGCTACGCCGCCAATTCACAAAATGAGGTGCGGACCCAAGGGGCGAGCATTGGGCTTAACTATTTCCTCAATGATTATCTGATCGTAAACGGGAACTACAGTTGGAATAAACTCGTCAAGACCGATGATGACGATCCGATTATCCCGGCGTTTAATACCCCTGAGCACAAATACAATGTAGGCTTTACCGTTCGGGAATTTAGCTTCGACGATGTCCCTGCGGTGAAGTGGGGGATGGGTGCCAATTACAAGTGGATCCAGGGTTTTATCTTTGAAGGAAGTCCTCAATTCACGGGACTCGTGCCCTCTTACGACCTCGTCGATGCGCAGGTCAACGCCCTATTGGTGAAATCACACGTAAACATTAAAGTTGGTTGTTCAAACCTGCTCAACAAGATGAACATTCAAACCTATGGTGGCCCGCGTATCGGACGCTTAGCATACGTGTCGTTGAGCTATGAACTGTGAATAACTCGACTAAGTCCTTGGTGACTTGACGGATGTGTCACTACTTTCGTAAGGAAACAATTTTACTAACTAAATCTTCAAGTGATGAGAAAAATCTACCTCATGATGTGTCTCTTCGCGATGTCGGTTGCGCCTTCCATGGCTCAGCGCTATCTCGAGGAAATCTTTACTGACGTTGAAGTAACAACGAATGTTACTTATGGCGTTAATGCTACTGTTTTGCTTTTTCAAGTTTATGGAGAAGCTGTTCCTCAGGAACTCAAAATGGATATCTACCAACCTGTTGGAGATACAGAGACTAACAGGCCGGTAATCCTGTATTTTCACTCAGGGAACTTCTTGCCTTTCCCTGTGAACGGCGGAACAGGCGGTTCAAAGACCGATAGTTCTACCGTCGAGATCTGCAAGCGCTTTGCGAGAATGGGTTACGTGGTAGCTTCGTGTGATTACCGTTTGGGATGGAATCCATTGGCAACAACAATAGATGAGAGAACTTATGGCCTTTTGAATGCAGCTTACCGTGGTGTTCAGGATTGCAGAACTGCTGTTAGATACATGCGCAAGTCAATTGCGGAAATGAATAACCCCTATGGAATCGATGGCACTAAGGTTGCCGTTTGGGGTCAAGGCACCGGAGGTTATATTGCTTTTGCAGCGGCAACTATAGACGACTATGTTCAAGACATTGCCCTCATTCAAAAGTTTAATTGGCAACCAGCGGGAGCTCCCACTCCGGTTCCTATGGTTATTCAGGATTTTAATGGCGATATTTATGGAACAAGTTATGGCATCTATCAAGGCGATACGCTTTGCTATCCCAACCACGAAGGATACTCAAGCGCAATTAACGTCATGGTGAATATGGGTGGGGCCATGGGTGATAGCACTTGGTTGAACGGTACTTCTGTTCCTATGATTTCTTTTCATTCTCCTACAGACCCATTTGCACCATATCAAACTAATATTTTGATTGTTCCAACTACGCAGGAGCAAGTTGTGGAGGTTACGGGTTCTTATGGAGTTCAGGCTATGGCGAACGCATTGAATAATAATGCCGTATTTGTTAATGCTGAAACTTGGGAGCCAGGTCTACCATATACCAATGCGGCAAACGCAAATAATAACGGGTATTACGGGCTTTATCCTTTTACTCGAACCGGACTCGAGGTTTTTGATTCGAGCCCTTGGGATTGGTGGAATGCTGAAGCTCTAGCTGCCTATGATGCAGAAAATGGAACGAACAACAATGCCCAGAATCTTCAGGTAAATCCCAATATGTCTGCTCAAAAGGGTCGTACCTATATTGACACCATCCAAGGCTATGCTGCACCACGTATCATGTGCGCCCTGCAATTGCCGGGCAGCCCTTGTGAATTGATTTCAGGCTGCACTGCTATGGAAGCGTGTAACTACAACCCGGATGCTGCGATTGAAGATTTCTCATGCCTGTTCCCTGGCGATCCTTGCGATGACGGCGATCC
>CANHYZ010000047.1 GCA_947464885.1 Flavobacteriales bacterium | reverse complement strand
TCAAAGGACTATGATCCATAATTACATTTTTTTGAATAACGGAGCTACGTGCTCCATGAAAGCTTGCATTCGTTTAATAACGACATCCGCGTCGTTGGTGTTAAAATCGAACCAGGTCATCAGGCAGTCCTCCGGATGAAAACGCTCTGAGATACTGCGAAAGACCTTCGCCGGACTACCGTAAACGGCGTTTTCCATGCCGCTTTCGACCTTACCTTGGTCGACGGTGCCCTCCATCGCTTGCCAATAAGCATGCATGGCATCGCGCGCTTCAACTTCAGCCTTTGCTTCTTGTTCAGCCTCCGTCAGTCCGTCATCGGCACAGGTGAATACCATGACGGTTCGAGGCATATACTGTCGTTTCCATGCGCCGCCCGAGGGATGATAACAGGCGCGCATGCGCTCGTGGGTTTGATCAATGATCTGGTTGGGCGTCACCGAAAGGTTAAATACCTTCACGGGAAGCCATTGATTGATGTGCTGTTGTAGCTGCGGATCATGGGAACCAAGGACCAGATTCAGATCAGTCAAATCAATCTCTTCCGGAATGAGTTTTACGCGATCAAACTCCCACAAGGGAGCGATGATAATGCTTACAGCGTCTGAAGGCAGGCCGGCGTGTTGCAGCGCTTCGGACCAAACGGCTTGATCTTTTACTTCCGCCTTTTGGATGACTTTGGGTGTCACATCCGCACTTCCCAGGGTTTCTCCCGAGAGCATGCGCACAAATATCTCAGCGGCTTCGCGTAACGTGAGCGCTCTGACAGCATTCCACAGCAACTCCTCGACGCGGTTTCGGGGTTTGAAACCATACACTTCATTCGCATAGGCAAATCGACCAATACCAAAACCGATATTCAACTTGCGGCCGTTTTTGCGCAGTTCTTCGCGATGAATGGTCAAGTATGTTCGAACCGCCTCGGCATGCGCGATAGGACCTCCGTTGGCAATGATGTTGCGAATTGCGGAGCCGACCTCAATTCGATTGGTTTGCGGATAAGCTACCGAAGCAATCTGCAGAATATCGGTATTGATGCAGAGTTCACCATTAAAATGCGGTAACAGGGGCTCGGGCTTATGCTGCTCTGTGCGAATGGAAAAGTGCGCCTCCCCTACCCACGCCCGGTTATAACCCAGTTGATCGGCTGCGCGAATCTGGCGAAAAAGATTGTCGTACAAGAGTTGATCTGATGGGGCGCCCTGCCCCAAATCCATTTTCGAAAAACTGAAAAAGATGTCGAATTCCATCGCCGGTAATTAGTCCGACCGTAGCGCATCCAGCCGATTCATCGGATGAAAAGACGACTACTCAACAGCTAAGCTGCAGGCCGGACTGTTTCGGTCGTGGTTAGTTAGTAAAACAAATCTAATAGAAACACCTTTTCATTGTAATGTCAGTTATTAACGAAAAAGGCACCTCTTTCGAAGTGCCTTTTCTTTCCCATTAAAATCGATCTTCATATTCAATCAACCTTCTTTTTCAAGTAACAAGGACTGCAATGTGCGTAGTTCGCGCACTTTGTCGTCGTTGCTTGCAGCTATATAAGCGTGTATAAGATTATTCAACATTCGGGCAATCATCTCCATGTTTGGACATGGGCGATAGAATCGTTCGTCCTGAGGCAAATTCTGCTTTTGCAGGAAATCATCAATCTCCTCTTTTTGCAGAATAGTGCCTGCATTAAACGGATTGATATAAAACAACACATCCGCATCTTCACGGTCGAGCCCCAACTCGGCATCGAACGGATGAAAATCCATGAAGCACAGGATGAAGTGACTTGGGAGGTTTACACCATGAATAGGCATATCAAGACTATTAGCCAAGTAGGTATATAACAGTCCGAGTGAAAGTGGGTTACCGCATTTCGATGCAACGAGATCAGTCAGAAACGAGTTCTGTGGCTGGTGATAATTATCCCTGTTGCCTTTGAATCCGTGGTGGTTGTAAAACATGTGATTGAACACACGCACTTGCTCAAATGCCGTGAGGTTGTCGTTTAATTCCAACCAGATATCCTGACGAATTTTGGAGATGGTTCGGCGCAATTCGGCTTCATCGTAGGATGGGTACTGATACTTGTTGATAATCAGCGCACCTTCAAGAAGATCCTTATCGGATGAGTTCTTCCATGCCTTGAGGCGATTATAAACGCCTTCATATTGGATGGTAGAAATCAGTTCCTCTAATCGCGTTTGAAAGAGCGGACCGAAATCGGTCAGTTCCCAGTATTGCTCGAGTTGAGGAATGATGGATTCACCATAGTTCTTCAATTCGGAGCTGACCTGCTTGTATATCGTCTCATCCGGGTCTTCAATGAGCGTGATGAGCGCGTTGACTTCGTGGCTGTACATTGGTGATCGTTTTTCAGTTTTCAGTAAGTGATACCAAAACTAGCCCTTCGATCTGCCTACGCAGGGTGTGCTTATACAACCTTTTTCACAAGCGATGTTTTAAAATCGCTCCAATACAGTCCTGATAAGGGTTTCAACACTTCTCAATGAGTCACTGTTGAATTCTTTGGTGGCGCGATTCACCAGAATGGCACAGACAGACAACGCCTTGTGTCCCAGCATGGAAGCCATCGCATAGATGCCTGCAGACTCCATTTCGAAGTTGGTTACCCGCAAACCATCATGACGGAATGCAGCGTATTCATCAATACGGTTTTCCATATTGGATTTCAAGCGCACCGAGCGTCCTTGAGGGCCATAGAAACCGTTAGCTGTGGCCGTAATCCCATGAATAGCATCGAATGCAATGCGGTCGTGCAACTCTTGGTTGCATTTAGCCACATAAAATCCGGAATTGTTGGCCAACCAGGAGAATTGCGATGCCAATGCAGTTTGAAGTTTTTGCTCTGATTCTGATGGAACTGCATCATAGGTATGCGGAACCCCGTCGAGGGCGAAAGAATACGCCGAAGAAACAAAGCTACCCACCGGAATATCGGAATGCATACAGCCGCTGGTTCCGATGCGAACGATTTCTAAGGATGTATGCACGGGCTTGGGCTTGCGCGTTGTGTAATCCACGTTGACCGCTGCATCAAGCTCGGTCATGACGATGTCAATATTATCTACGCCAATTCCCGAGGAGATCACGGTAATTTCCTTTCCCTTATACTTCCCGGTATGGATAATAAACTCACGACTCTCAATTTTGTGAGTCACCACGTCAAATAGGTCTGAAATCTTAGGAACACGCTCAGGATCACCAACAATGATGACCTTTTTGGCAATGTGTTCTGCGGTTATCCCCAAATGATAAATACTGCCTTCCGGGCGTAAAATCAACTCAGAGTGTGGGATTTCGCTGTTTTTATCTCGAAGATTAGCCTGCATATCAAATTCCGAATTGCGTGAGGTGGTGATTGATGTGATTGTATTGAAGCATCCCCCACTCCTCTACTGTTAGCCTTCCGAAGAAAGCGTGCAGACGATTGTCGTATTCCTTTTCCCCTGCCTTTCTGAACTGATCGATTTTCTTTGTCAAGGCCTCTCGATTAGCCACCAGGTCGCCTCCTTTGGTGACGATGAAATTAGGAGCCGTGTAGCCATTCTTCTTGTATACCGAGCGATAGACATATTGTTTTTTCGCCACTTTTCGGAACAAGTAACTCATCAGGGCCCGTTTGCGGGGAGCGGGACCAAGGGATGAAGAGAGCACCAGGTCGCAATGTTTAACCATGCTGGAGGCATCCATTTTACCCCACTGGCTTGGGGTGTCGGCTTTCAATTTCCCCAATCGTTCAATGACTTCCCGGTAAACAACGTCGTCGAATAAGCTCTTCATGGTGCTTTGTTTTTGCGGGGCAAATATGGCACTGATAAGCGGGATGTGGATTTCACTATGAAAATCTTAACACGCTGAACGTGCCGCTGAACGAATTGTTTATTGATCATGCAGCCCAGTCTAAAACGCTTACTCGAGCTCGTCGACGACGTTTTTGAGACTCGAAATGATCCCACTCAAATCGCCTTTTCGGAAGCTGATATGGAAAAAATGGAATCACTCCATTCCGGCTGTTTACAAGAAGCTGCCAATGCAGATGGCCCCATTTCGTGGGTTGCCGTCATTCCGACTTCTCTTGAATTAATGAACCTGTTTGTTCAAGGCGCGCTGACTGAACGTCAACTTTTTGAAGCAACGGAAGAAACAACGCCAAAACAAGCCATTTACCTGTGTTCCGCTATTGTTTTGCCTGAGTTTCGTCGATCCGGGATTGCCTTTGACTTGAGTGTAAACTCCATTAGAAGCATACAGGAAGACCAAAAAATCGAAGCTGCTTTTGTTTGGCCATTCACGGATGAGGGTGAAGCATTGGCCCAAAAAGTAGCATCATCGCGTGGGCTGCCCCTGTTCGTCCGAGCCCGTTGAAAAACCGTGCTTTTCAGCGAAAATAGTATTTCGGTTTTTGGCTCCCAGCCAATAAATTCGCGGCCATCTGATTCAATATACAATCATGAACGTAAGTACTCCCTATAGCCCTAAAAACAAGATTCGCGTTGTAACAGCAGCAAGCTTGTTTGACGGTCACGACGCCGCAATCAACATTATGCGGCGCATCATCCAAAGCACAGGATGCGAGGTTATCCATCTTGGACACGACCGCAGTGTTGAGGAAGTTGTGGATTGCGCCATTCAGGAAGACGCCCAGGCCATTGCCATGACGTCTTACCAAGGTGGTCACAATGAGTACTTCAAGTACATGAAAGATTTATTGGTGAAGAAGGGCGCCCCGCACATTCGGATTTTCGGCGGTGGCGGCGGTACCATTTTACCTTCGGAGATTGCTGAGCTCCATGCTTACGGCATTACCCGTATTTATCACCCGGATGACGGCCGTTCTATGGGGTTACAAGGCATGATCAACGACCTCGTTGGTCAGTGCGATTTCCCAACCGGTTTGGAATTAACCTCAGGTGCAGAAGCCCTGAAGGTGGATAACTACCCATTCATTGCACAAGCCATATCGGCCGCAGAGAATTATCCCGAAAAGCACGCCGACTTCATTCAGGCCGTCAATGACAAGGCAGCATTGTGCAAGACGCCTGTGCTGGGCATTACGGGTACAGGCGGTGCCGGTAAGTCCTCAATGGTGGATGAGCTGGTGCGTCGATTTATCCTGGATTTTCCGGAAAAACACATCGGTATTATCTCAGTTGACCCTTCCAAGCGCAAGACCGGAGGAGCCTTGTTGGGTGATCGCATCCGCATGAATGCCATTCGTCACCCTCGCGTGTACATGCGCTCGCTCGCTACCCGTCAGAGTAATCTGGCCTTGAGTAAGCACGTGGCTGAAGCGGTTTCAATCCTGAAAGTCGCGGGCTTCGATTTGATTATTCTGGAGACTTCCGGTATTGGTCAAAGCGATACGGAGATCATGGATCACAGTGATGTGGCACTCTATATCATGACCCCTGAATTCGGTGCTGCTACGCAGTTGGAGAAGATTGATATGCTTGACTTCGCCGATGTGGTGGCCATCAATAAATTCGACAAGCGTGGTGCATTGGATGCGCTGCGTGATGTGCGCAAGCAGTACAAGCGAAACCACAACTTGTGGGACGCTGAAGACGATAGCTTGCCGGTCATCGGAACCATTGCTTCGCAGTTCAATGATCCCGGGACGAATCAATTGTATGTGAAGTTGATTCACACCTTGGCGGAAAAAACGGGCGCTCCCCTATCGTCGTCGTTTACGATTACCAATGAGATGAGTGAGAAGGTCTATATCATCCCTCCGAACCGCACGCGCTACTTGAGTGAAATCAGTGAGAGTAATCGCGGTTACGACCAGTGGGTTGACAAGCAGGCTGAGATTGCTGATAAGCTTTACCGCATGCAAGGTGCGCTTGCAGAACTGGAGAGTATGCCTTCTAGTGACGACAGTGCACTGGCTTTAAAGCACTTGCAAGCTTCCTACGACCGCATCAAATTGGACATGGATCCGCATAACTGGGAAATCCTGCAATCCTGGGAAAAAAAGCGTGCGTTATACAAGGACCCTGAATACACCTTTCAGGTGCGCGACAAGAAGATTGTGATTCAGACGCATACAGAAAGTCTTTCTCACAACCAGATTCCCAAAGTGGTTACTCCCTCCTACCGCAGTTGGGGAGATATCCTGCGCTGGGTGCTGCAGGAGAACGTTCCGGGTGAATTCCCTTACACATCAGGGCTTTATCCCTTTAAGCGTGAGGGGGAAGATCCTACAAGGATGTTTGCCGGTGAAGGCGGACCCGAGCGCACCAACCGACGTTTTCACTACGTCAGTTTGGGCATGCCGGCCAAGCGCCTTTCGACCGCCTTTGACAGTGTGACCTTGTACGGTAACGACCCTGACCATCGTCCGGATATTTATGGTAAGGTGGGTAACAGCGGTGTGAGCATATGCTGTTTGGATGATGCCAAGAAGCTGTATTCAGGATTTGATTTGTCGGACCCCAAGACTTCGGTAAGTATGACCATCAACGGTCCGGCTCCGATGCTCCTCGCCTTCTTTATGAACGCGGCCATTGACCAGAATTGCGAGAAGTATATCCGTGCGAATAAACTTGAATCTAAGGTTGAGAACACACTCGTTAATAAATATGATAAACATGGAGTTAGCAGACCAAAGTACCAGGGTGATTTACCGGAAGGCAATGACGGTTTAGGGTTGATGTTACTTGGCATCACGGGCGATGAAGTTTTGCCTGCGGATGTCTATGAGAAAATCAAAGCGGAGACATTGAGTCAGGTTCGTGGAACCGTCCAAGCCGACATTTTGAAGGAAGATCAGGCGCAGAACACCTGTATTTTCTCCACTGAATTCGCTCTTCGCTTGATGGGCGATGTTCAGGAGTATTTCATTGAGCGTAAGGTTCGTAATTTCTATTCGGTATCGATCAGCGGCTATCACATCGCCGAGGCCGGTGCCAACCCGATCACCCAACTGGCGTTTACGTTGTCCAATGGTTTCACCTACGTGGAGTATTACCTCTCTCGTGGCATGGATATCAATGAGTTCGGCCCGAACTTATCGTTTTTCTTCAGCAACGGTATCGATCCGGAGTATGCTGTCATCGGTCGCGTAGCCAGAAGACTTTGGTCCAAGGCTTTGGCGAAAAAATACGGCGCCAATGCGCGTGCTCAGATGCTGAAGTATCACATTCAGACCAGCGGACGTTCGCTGCATGCTCAGGAAATTGACTTCAACGACATTCGAACCACGCTTCAGGCGTTGTATGCGATTTACGACAATTGTAATTCACTGCACACCAATGCTTATGATGAGGCTATCACCACTCCGACGGAAGAAAGTGTTCGTCGGGCGATGGCCATTCAGTTGATCATTAACCGCGAGTTAGGCTTGGCGAAAAACGAAAACCCGTTGCAGGGATCGTTCATCATTGAGGAGTTGACGGATTTGGTGGAGGAAGCTGTTTTGTTGGAGTTCGACCGAATCACCGAGCGCGGTGGCGTGCTGGGAGCCATGGAAACTATGTACCAGCGCAGCAAGATTCAGGAAGAAAGCCTTTATTACGAGACGTTAAAGCACAATGGCGAGTATCCGATTATTGGGGTGAACACGTTTTTGTCATCGAAAGGCTCGCCTACCATTTTGCCCAAAGAAGTTATTCGCGCTACGGAGGAGGAGAAAGAGTATCAGATCAGCATGTTGCAAAGTCTTCATGGCGCCTCGCAATCCAAGGCCGAGGCTGAATTGCGAAAGTTACAGGAAGCGGCCATTCAAAACCGAAACATGTTCAGCGAGCTGATGGAAGCCGTAAAAAGCTGCTCTTTAGGCCAGTTGACAAAATCTATGTTTGAGGTGGGGGGGCAATATCGCCGGAATATGTAATACCTTGGATGCAACCTTTTAGAGGGTTGAACTGTTTGTCATTTCATATTGTGCAGCCCAAGATTTTGCGTCTTGGTCTTGTTTTAAAACACGAACCAACGAAACAATCGCCATTGACTGTCCAAAATCGTCTATATAATGTCCGCCATTTTTGGATGCTTCTGCTGCTTTTGTGCAGCTGGGAGTTGAAGGCCGGACACAATATCGGCGGTGAAATCATTTACACGTACCTGGGAAACAACCAGTACGAAATCTCCTTAATTGTATTTAAGAATTGTGAAGCCGGTACCACAGGTTTCGATGATCCTGCGGCGTTGGGAATATTTGAAACCATTGGTGGCGATTATTACGATAGCTATGAGCTTCCCTTGGTAAACTCACAGGTGGAGGAATTGTCTTCAGACTTGGTAAACCCTTGCAATATCGTTCCCCCTGCACTCTGTATTGAGAAAGGAACCTATACCATCACACTCACACTGCCTCCTCTTGCGGGGGGCTACACCATTGCCTATCAGCGTTGTTGTCGCGCCGGAGGTATTGAAAACCTCGCATTTGATCAGCAAGGAATGACGTTAGTTGCGACCATTCCTGATGTAACGGCTTTGGGTGGAAACAACAGCTCTGCGCGTTTTACCGAATTACCTCCGGTGACGCTTTGCAGAAACTCTGAATTCTTCTTTGATCACGGAGCTACAGACCCTGATGGGGATGAACTCACCTACTCGTTCTGCAACCCATACAGTGGAGCGTCTGCAGATTTTCCGGCGCCGAGTCCGCCCGATGGTCCTCCCTACAATTCCATTTCCTGGGCTGGTGGCTTCAATGCCAACGACCCTATTACTGGTGCTAGCAATTTCACCATCGATCCTGTAACCGGATACCTGACCGGCACCCCCACAGCTTTGGGCAATTACGTCGTCGGTGTTTGCGTGAGTGAATACAGGAATGGCGTGCTGATCAACACCGTTCGCCGTGATTTTCAATACCGAGTGATTGAGTGCGAGTCGGCAGAACCTGATTTCCCAACAATGGCTGAGAACGCTTCATTCTCTCTTTGCTCAGGGTTATCGGTGACTTTTGAGAATCTCAGTACGGCCTCCGGCAGTACCTTTTTTCACTGGGATTTCGGCGTAGTAGGAATAGACAATGATACCAGTAATGTGTCTGAGCCGACATTTACCTTTCCTGAGCCCGGTATTTACGAAGTTGTTTTGACGTCGAACCCAGGATGGCCCTGTGAAGACACCGCAGCGCAATACTATACGGTATACCCTCCTGTGGTGCCTACAATCCTGAATACGACAACCTCAACCTATGATTGCATCAATCTCCAGGACACCTATGATTTAACGGTTACCGGCGACTATACCGATGCTGCCTCCATTCTATGGGATTTCGGTCCGGGGTCTTCGCCGGCATCCTCAACGGATGACGTGGCAGGCAATATAGCGTTTCCTGCAGGCTCAACCCAATGGGACATTAGTGTAACCGTGCAAGAAAATGGATGTGTGGGAACAGATACACAAACCATCATCAACCAGCCTGATCCTGTGGCTATCATTCAACCTCAGAATATCTTTTGCCAGGGACTGGAATACACCTTTGCCTCCAACTCAATTGGCGCAGCAACTGTGGAATGGGATTTTGATGGCAACGGTCTGGCTGATTTAGGAAATCCGAATGCCCCAACGTTTACCTATGCGCTTGCCGGCACCTTCGATGTGCAGTTGATTGTTACCGCACCTGAGGCCTGTAACGACACGGCCATGAGCGTCTTTGAAATTTCAGAGTTACCTGCACCCTACTTCGTTAGACCGACTGCACAGTGTCTGGAG
>CANHYZ010000046.1 GCA_947464885.1 Flavobacteriales bacterium | reverse complement strand
GGCAAGGGGCGTTGACTATCGGTTATTTCCTTTTCTCCCTCCAATGGCCCCGGTTCTTCAAAGAGAGGATCTATGGTGAAGTAATCCACGAAGTAGTAGGCGAAAGCAGGGTCGTCGCCACGCAGAATTTGAAACGTTTTATCATCGTCATCCCCAAACAATCCGAAGGTCATGAAACGATAAGGCAGTTCGGGCGTAAAGGTGAAGATGTAGGTTTGCCATTCCGCCGAGTAGGCAACGGATTCGATTTTCAATTGAGGCGTGTCAAAGATGGGCTGATCGTCCTCCTGCAGCGGAGCATTCAAGGAAAACAACAAACCCAGTTTATTCACTGCCAAGCCGCCCAAGGAAGTCGGTAAGTGCTGACCATTGGTCATGCGAAATCCAATGGCGTAGGGTTTTCCTACTTGAAGTGGAGCACTCAGTTGTGTGCTGATATATTCACGCTTATTCGTTGTCGGCCGATGTGCAACGGCAATTCCCATAACAGCGTCACCATCGAATGATTGGACAAATCCCATGGAGGTTTCCGGTAAGTCGCATGCATTAACGGCATCATAATGGAGCAAATCGGGTGTTGAAGTCGCGCTGCCGCAATTGTTCCATCCAGTGGCGCGTTGCCACTGACCAAGACCATTAGGCATTGAACTGATTTGCTCAAAACTGCCGTTGACCAACTGCGCTGCGGCGGTCAACGTGTAGAAGTACAAACCGAACAATGCAATTTTCTTCATGTGCTTTCGTGAATTGCTAAGTTAACGAAGTTCGTCCTAAAGATTGCTATCTTAAAAAAAGAATCGGGCAAATGCTGTAAGGCTAACACTTCCCACGTCGAATGAAAGATCGGCACTGTTGTTCCACGTTAAACCGGGGATCGAAGCCGAGAGCAACGCGCCAAGGGCATAATACTTTTGGTTGATGGCATTACCCAAGGGAATTCTTCGCTCTGCGCCGACACCAAAATGTGGAGCTAAGATGCGCTTGGTTTGAAAATCGTCCGACAGGAACGGATGAAATTCACCACGTTCATTGAGCATGATTAAACTACCGGTGAAATCCGTTCGCGTAATTACTCTTCGCATGACTCCGGTCTCCAGAAACATGCGCGTATTTGAACCATTCGGTTGAAGCGTAACACGTAATTTCAGCGGTATATCCACGATATTTAGTTTGAGCTCTGCTCCTTGTAAATCAATGAAAGCGGTATCAACCTCTCCGATATCCGGAGGATTGGTTACCGTGAAATAGGTGACGAATAGTTCATTGGCTTCGGTTCCAAAACCGAGTATGCTATCTTTCACCAGTTGATTGCTTTCGCTGATCGTAGTGAATGTTGAGACAACTTGATTCAGTGCAATGCCGGTGTTCACGGATAATTCAAATACACCTCCTGCGGTGCGAATCGATGCGAACCGTCCGCCGAATTCAGCGGCAATCAGTGGGTTCAATTTCAACGGTGTTTTACGCCCGAGAAACTCATCGAGTGATTCAAAATCACTGGTCTGCGATTTCCAAGACGTGATGGATGTATTGAAACCTGCAGCAACTGCCGCGTTCCAGATACGCAGTGGCGGACGTTTCAAACGGGAGGGTTCGGGTTCCGTCAACCCGGTTGAATCGGAAATCAATAGACCCTCTTGACGTTCAATGAAAATGGTGTCGCCATCGATGATGAGCGTATCCATTGGACTGAAGTATTCACAAGGCTTGCAAGAAGCATAAAGAAAATAGTTGCTCATCAGAGCAAGAATCGTGAGTACTAATCCTTTGAAATAACCTCGATACACGCCATTGAATTGTTACGGCAAGATAACGAGAAATTACTTTTTATCGCTTTCGGGAGAATAGGTCTTCACCTTCAGACCGCGTTTGTTGGCCTTAGCAGGCGCTTGCGATTCATTTTTCATCTGCTGTGGCTCCTCAATTTTGGGTTGCTCAGCTTCCTTTGACGCTTCCACTTCGGCTACATCGCTTGTGACCTTTTGTTCAGTCATAGGATGTGAAGTTGCCGGAGCAGTCTTTTCCACAGTGGTATTCCGAACCGTTGAAACTTCTGCAGGAGCTTGAGGCTCGTTAGCTACAGCACTCTCAGTCATTGCCGGAGCAGTGGCCGGAGAAACCACAACCTCTGCTTCACTGCTTACAGGAGCTACGAGGTTATCGGCTGATGTTGATGCCGGTTGACCAACGTTCAATACAATAGCTGTGGCCACTCCAACTGTCACAGCGATATACCAGATATTCAGGCGGCTTGCGTCGAAACGCATGAAGTTTGACCACCACATTTTTTTGCGCACGCCCTGGTAGACATGTCCCGGAACTTCGGGGCTGTAGTCGGACATAACACTTTTCACTTGTTGGAAGAAACGATCTTCAGACATGTTCTTGAATTTTAATGGTTGCAATATTTTTCAGTTCCCTTTGCAGGTGAGTTTTAGCGCGTGAAAGTTGTGATTTAGAGGTATTCACATCGATGCCCAGCATGTCGCTGATTTCTTTGTGCATGAAGCCTTCGATCACATAAAGGTTGAACACGGTTTTGTAGCCAATGGGCAACCTGTCGATGCATTGCATCATTTCCTCAGCTGTGAATTCCAAATCTTCAATATGCAGTGGCTCATCATGGGTTCTTACGAGCTCATCTACGTCTTGCTGATAGGCGTGCTTGAGGTTCTTACGGTAATTGGTGATAGACGTATTGACGGCGATTCTACGGAGCCATCCCTCGAAACTCCCTTCATTATGGTAGCTCTGAATGTTGTTGTAGATTTTCACGAATACTTCCTGCAAGACATCCTGCGCCTCCATTTTGTTGCGTGCATAGCGAAGGCAGATTCCGTAAAGCAATGAAGAGAATTGTTTGTACAACCGATCCTGGGCAGCACGCTCACCTCGCATGCATCCATCTATGATTGGTTGAATATCCTTCATATTCTGTAAACTCATGGCCTTGGGGATTGGTTGCATGAGGACGTAAAGATGGGCGAAAAATTGCGCGATTCAGAAACAAAACACTGATTTTCAGAGCCTCATTTCACTATCCGTTGTTCGCGGTTTAGCAAATCATGAACAGCATGATAATCCACAAACCAAATGAGTTTCAGACTGTAGCTGTTGTTTTGAGGCAAGGCAAAGGTGTAGGAAAGGTCATCCGCCAGGCTTGAAGGCACCAGGTCATTCGAGTCTGTGATGCTATTCTTCCAGACCAGACTGAGTTCGCTTCCCGGTGTGAAAATCCAGGTAAACATGCAGTCAATGGTGAATGTGTTGAAGTTCTGGTTTTCGGCGATTACCTCCGTATCCACCAATTCACCATCTTCGGCCAGCCCGTGAAACTTCGAAAAGCGGGTGTATCCCCAATAGTGACGAACGCGGGTATTGAGCACTGCAAACGCATTGAAGGCGTATTTAAGCGTAAGCACGTTGGTGTGTGAAATCACATCGCGGGTACCGAACAGGGGCTTAGTTCGTTCAGCATCCTCGAACGCATAGGCAAATCCAATATCATTATGATGGCTTTGAAAACTGTAGACATAAGTCAAGAACAGGTGATTATTGAAGCGAATGCGCGGAGACACTCTGACGTTGTAGCGGTAACGATTGGGGTCGGCATAGAATCCATATCCGGAACCAACATCAATGGCTAACTTTTTACGGTAGTCGCTGCTAAACCATCCGTAGGTCATGACATTCGAATAGGTTCGGAAATATCTACCCCAAACACGCGGTTCAAAAAAGTCGTATCCTCTGATGGGATTGCCATCCACATTAAAGCCCCAGGTATTAAACTTTTTGGTAGTGATTCCGCCTGAACCTTCAAACGACAACGATGAGAAATGTCGCGGGAAGTAGAGATAATCCACCATGATGTTCAGGTCGCTCCACATGCGGTTAAATCGCCCAAACGGTTTGAAAATACTGTAGCTATTGAACAGCCATGCACCAATGGAGTTATTGGCTTGCAGAAAACCCAAATCGTTTGGATCATAGGTGTCGGTCTCCATCCATTGACCGACGGAGGTGTTCCAATTACCGCTAATTTTATTAATACCGACATCCTGACGGAAACCATTTCGACCGTTATTGTTTTGCGCGTAATCCGGCCCCCACTTGCGGTTGAAAGCACCACTGCCCGAAACACTGAACGCATTCTTCTTATCACGAATATCGAACGCCGTTCCCAACACGTTCACATCATAATCTGCTCCGGAGCGCAATACACTGGTATGAATAAGGGAAACAAACGAGTTATTGGGAAGAATCTGATCGAACACCGTGACATTGTAGTTGGTGAGCGATGAGGTGCTGATACTACGCCTTGCGCCACTCAGGGTATCTAGAGCAATAGCTTCAGATGGCGCAGTGACCGCATTGAAGAAACCAACGCCTAACTTGTTTTTGTTGCGCCCTGAAATCTTCATGGCATTGATGATTTGATCCTTGGCCTGATTGGACTCGATGATTTCATTATTCTCGAGATCATTGTCTGCCTGGAAATAGCGCAGCGGCAGCTCAAATCCGATGCGTCGGGAGTAGAATAAATTCGCTCGGGAAAATAGTTCTGTGCCCTCGGTAAAGAATTGTCGGTTATCCGAGAACTGCAATTCGAAAGCCGATAAGTTGAGGACTTGCTGATCGCTGATGGTTTGTCCGAAGTCGGGGATCAACGTAGCATCCAGCGTGAAGGCATCATTCAACCCCAGCTTCAGATCGAGACCATAGTTATAGCTCAGTGAGTTGTTGCGTCCTCCTTCCGGTTTTCCTTCGGTATTATAATAAGACGACGCATAAGGGAAGAGGAAAATTCGGCGGGGCGGATCGATATTTTGGACACCGGTGAGCTCGCCCATTTGCGTGAGTTTTCCCGCTACCAGTGGATCGACGCCATTCCAAAACCCGTGGTGGCGGTGCCGGCGAATATCCCGTTCGAAATTGATATTCCAAACCTGAATCTCTTCCTTCGGAAAACGGATTGCAGCGAAAGGAATCTTGAGTTCCAGCGACCAGCCATTGGCCACGCGCTTTGCTTTGGAATACCATACGGCATTCCAGGTTTCGTCTTCTCCATCCGTATCAACGCGGGCATCGTATTGTTCTCCGTTGGGAGAGCTGATGAACTTAAAGCCGTTGATTCCATCGGCATAACAGCTAAACGTAACACCTGCGTAATCGGTATTGCAGGATTGATCGCGTCCGCACAATTCGTACAAGATGCTATCCGGGCTGGAATCGAAGCACATAAAGCCGATATAAATCGCGTCATCATGGTAGATGAGTCTAACTTCAGTCTTCTGTGAGAGTGGCACGCCCGGATTGGGGGTGTCCATCACGAAATCGCCAGCTACAGCAGCCATTTGCCAGCAGGCATCATCCAGTAACCCGTCCATTTTCGGAACCTGCTCCACTCGAACGGCATGCAGCGATTTTCGCTCATACTGCCCCCTAAGGCTCCCATGAAGGAGGAGCAAGGAAAGGATTGTACAAAAAATAACCGGGTAGCGGGTAATCATGGAATTGGGGCCAAAGTTACTTGTCGAAACTGTTCACAAACAATTTTAGGCCTCGATGGTTTGAAGGATAGTCATTCATCAGGATTCCAAAGAGGAGGATGGAATGAATGTAATTTCGCGACCCGATTATGCCGAAAACCCTAAAAATAGTCTTCATTTTTATTCAACTGCTCCTCGTTTTTGCAGCGTATGGTCAATCGGCCGGTAAAACGACGCAATACACCGTGAGTGGCACTTTGCAAGATGCTACGAGCGGTGAATATCTCATCGGTGCAATCGTTTCGGGCGTAGAACAAGCCAAGGGTGTAAGTACAAACCTTTACGGATTTTACTCGCTCACCTTGCCGGAGGGAAAACAGACCATTCGCTTCAGTTTACTGGGTTATGAAACACAAGACATCACAATTGACCTGAAGCAAGATGTTCGCATGGATCGCTTTTTATCGCCGAGTACCTTGCAAACGACAGAGGTGACCATTGAGGGCAACAAGGACAACAACACACGCAGCACGGATATCGGAAAAATCGGGTTGGAAATGGATCAGGTGAAAACCCTTCCAGTACTATTAGGTGAAATTGATATTCTCAAAACCATCACCTTGCTTCCCGGCGTTAAGAGCAGTGGTGAGGGAAATGCCGGATTTTACGTGCGGGGCGGCGGGGTTGATCAAAACCTGGTGTTGCTGGATAACGCAACGGTCTATAATGCCTCACACTTGTTCGGTTTCTTCTCGGTATTCAATGCGGATGCGGTCAAGAATCTAGAGCTGACCAAGGGTGGAATTCCCGCCAATTTCGGATCAAGGCTCGCATCGGTGCTGGATGTTTCACTCAAGGAAGGAAATCAACGCACGTTTCATGCGCAGGGCGGCATCGGGACAATTTCCTCTCGCCTCACACTGGAAGGTCCGATTAAAAAGGACACTGCATCGTTCATCATCAGTGCGCGACGCACGTACATCGATGTGCTGTTGAAACCATTCATTAAGCCGACAGCCAATGCCTACGGCTCAGGCTATTATTTCTACGATGTCAACGCCAAATTGAACTGGCGACTTTCTCCACGGGATCAGCTGTTTCTGAGTGGCTACTTCGGCCGCGACGTATTCAACTTTGCCAGTAAGAAGACCAATTTCGCAACGCGCATTCCCTGGGGAAACTCAACAGCTACGCTGCGATGGAACCGCGTGATTAATCCAAAGCTTTTCATGAATTCGATTCTGACCTATACCGACTACGCATTTTCATTTGGTGCCAAGCAGGAGGGATTTGAATTCACGCTGTCCAGTGGAATCAAGGACATAGGAGCTAAAATTCAGTGGAGTTATTATCCCAACTACCTGCACCGCATAAAGTGGGGAGTTGATTACACACATCATGATTTCCAGCCGAACAGCGTTTATGCCAAGAGCGGCGACACCGAGTTCGATACGGGCGAAAAGACGCATTTGTATTCGCACGAGGCTGCAGGTTATGTGTTGGACGAATTCGACATCAGCGATGCGTTTAGTGTGAATGCCGGGATTCGCTATTCCTACTTCGCGCATGTTGGGCCATTCACCCGTTTTATTCGCACAGAGAACGGGGCATTGGGCTCTCAGGTAATCACAACCACTGTGAACTACGACAAAGGAGAAGTTGTCGGTAATTATGGTGGTTTCGAGCCACGACTAAATTTCCGATGGAGCGTGGGCAAGAGCGCCAGCATCAAGGGAGGCTATATGCGCAACTACCAGTACATACACCTCACCAGCCTCTCGCCCACTTCACTTCCGACGGATGTCTGGCTACCCAGCACGGAGTTGTTGAAACCTCAAATCGGCGAGCAGTACAGCTTGGGTTATTTCAAAAACTTCGCGGATAACACTTGGGAAAGCAGCGTAGAGGTTTATTACAAAACGATGGACAATCAAAGTGAGTATAAGGAAGGTGCTCAGCCGGATCAGACCATTAACGACAACATTGATAATCTGCTGGTTTTCGGTAGCGGCCGCAGTTACGGCGCTGAGTTTTTCCTCAAGAAGGCCAAGGGTAATATCAACGGTTGGATGGGCTACACCTGGTCAAAAACGGATAGAACTTTCGAAGACATCAATGAGGGACGCACTTTCCCTACGCGCTGGGATCGACGCCATGATTTGAGTTTTGTGCTCAGTTATAAACTTCATCCACGCCTGGATATCGGTTTTGTCTTCGTCTACTCCACAGGGAATGCCATCACCTTGCCGATTGAGCGCTACTTTTATGAAAACCGTGTTATTGATGTTTACGGTGACCGCAACAGCTATCGCATGGCGCCCTATCACCGCGCGGATATTTCCGCCACCTGGAAACTGCAAGGCAAGTCGAGGAAAACACAGGAACAAGCTCTCGAGGACAAGCGTCCGAAGAAGTTTTCCAGTAACCTGAATTTTTCTGTCTACAACCTCTACAACCGCATGAATCCGTACTTCATTTATTTCGGAACAGACGGACAATTGCAATCAGGTGTGTTTCAAGTGAAGGCATATCAGGTAAGTTTGTTTCCGATTTTGCCAAGCATCACCTGGAATTTCGAATTCTAGAATGCAACGCAGATCACCCAACTTAAAATGAAACAACTAGCACACCTCAACAAGTACTTCTGGAAATATCGCGGGAGACTTTTTGCGGGATTCATCCTCATTGTTTTCGGTAACATTTTCAGTGTATATGCGCCCGTCGTTGTTCGCGATGGCATCGATTTTCTGGCTTCTTCCTTGGAGGCCAAGAAATCATTCCCCGAGGCTCAGACTCTGCCCTCACCGGGCAGCTTTGAACACATCGCTCAATTCGTAGGCAGCCATGCACCCGATGTTTCCCTCACACCGGAGAACTTTCAAGGCTCCGTAGTGCGTATCGGATTGCTTCTGGCCCTACTCTATCTGGTAATGTACATCATCAAAGGTGTCTTTCTTTTTTACCAGCGCCAGGCACTGATTGTGATGTCTCGGCATGTGGAGTATGATCTGAAAAACGAAGTCTACAGCAAGTACCAGGAGTTAGATCTGGCGTTTTACAAGCGCAACCGCACCGGAGATTTGATGAATCGCATCAGCGAAGACGTAAATCGGGTGCGCATGTATATCGGACCGGCGGTAATGTACACGCTCAATTTGGTTGTGTTGCTGGTCATGTGTACTGTAGTGATGCTTCAAATCGATGTTGAATTGACCTTGTACACGCTCTCACCATTACCCTTCATGATGATTGCTATTTACTATGTAAGTCGCACCATCAATAAGAAGTCGGAACTTGTCCAACAGCAGCAATCGCGCCTGAGCACCTTGGTTCAGGAAACCATCTCCGGCATTCGTGTGTTAAAGTCCTTTGGCAGAGAAGCTTATTACACTCAAGGTTTTGTTGACGAAAGCGCCATGTATCGCAAGAAGCAACTGAAACTGGTGCGTATAGATGCGCTTTTTTTACCGGTCATTGTTATACTCGTTGGACTCAGTACGATTCTCACGATTTACGTTGGCACCCACAAGGTGATGAACGGAGAAATTTCGCCAGGAGTCATTGTTCAATTCGTCTTTTACGTAAACATTCTCACATGGCCATTCGCGGTAGTCGGCTGGGTTACCAGCCTGGTGCAAAAGGCTGAAGCGAGTCAGGGCAGGATCAACGAGTTTCTTCAAACACGTCCGGAAATACAACAGCCGGAGCATGCCGTGCATTTCCATGCGGGAAAAATTGAATTCAGACACGTCACCTTTATTTATCCTGACAGCGGCATCAAAGCACTGGATGATGTCAGCTTTACGATTGAACCCGGAAAAACGCTTGGTATCATTGGCCGCACAGGAAGCGGAAAATCGACCATAGCGCAATTAATTCCGCGTTTGATGGATCCGATCCAAGGACAAGTCCTCATTCACGGCAAAGATTTACGGACGCTGGATTTAGCACAGTTGCGCACGCAAATCGGCTATGTGACACAAGAGGTTTTTTTATTTTCCGACTCAATCGCCAACAACATCAAATTCGGATGTGACGCCAATGCCTACGCAATTGCCGAAGCCGCCAAGGTCGCAGCCGTTCACGAGGACATTTCCGGTTTTCCGGCGCAATACGAAACAGTACTGGGTGAGCGAGGAATCAATCTGAGCGGAGGACAGAAGCAGCGCGTTTCCATTGCGCGTGCTGTTGTGAAGAACCCCGACATTCTGATTTTCGACGATTGTCTCAGCGCTGTCGACACGCAAACCGAAAATCGCATC
>CANHYZ010000045.1 GCA_947464885.1 Flavobacteriales bacterium | reverse complement strand
TTTGATCTTTGTGAATGACGCGGCTCACAATCGCATGGTCGCCTTCAACGAAGATGGTAGTGTTGCACATTTGATTGGGTCCACACTGCCGGGGTATACGGATGAGAGTTATTTCATCTCGCTGTTCAATCGCCCATCGGGCATGGTGCACGCAGAGGGTAAGCTGTTCATTGCCGATACCTACAACCACCGTATACGCGTGATCGACTTTACATCCGAACAAGTGTCTTCCCTGGTAGGAAGCGGATTCATTACCTGGAAGAAGGTCAAGGCGATTGATGCGCGCTATGAGCCACTCGGACTTCCTATTGATGTGGCCGTGATGGGCAACCAATTGTATGTCATCAGTGCATCAACCAATCAGTTGTATGAAGTAGATATGAAGGACGGCGCTACACGCTTGTTCTGTGATCTTCCGGAATCGCAAACAGGTATGTTGCGCAGCTGTCCTATCAACATTAACGCCGGTGCAGCGCATCTGTATGTGACCATGGCCGATGGGAAAATCTTCAAGGTCGACCGCAAGGGAAAAATCAACGAGATCAAAAAGCCCAAGGAGGTTCGATTTACTTCCGTGTGCGAATGGAAGGATGGTATTGCCGGTGTTACGCGTGATGGAAAAGTGTGTTACCAGCCGGAGGATAAAGACTGGACGGTGGTTGGTGAACAAGTGTCGGAAGGTGTGAAATCCAATCAAGTGAAATTGTCGTCTCCGACCGATGTGATGGTCAAAGACGGTGATCTGTATTTGCTCGATAGCGATAATCACCTTATTCGCATGCTGGGCTCACCAAGCGACAAACTCATGAAGAATTTTTGGTTCAAGCCATCGCAAGAGTTAGTCGGTTTTGATCCGGCGCATACTGGCGCTGATCTGGTGCAAATGGACAGCGTTTATGTTGGTGGAAGTTCACCCTTAAAGCTTCATGTGCTTCTTGATTTGGAAGGGTATAAAATCGTTCCGGCCGGACAGAATGAATTGATTTTGGGCGATGGTTCCGGACAATTGAAGTTGGACACTGAACAACCGAAGAAGGAGGAATTCACAATTACGATTGATCCGAAATATGCGAATCCGGATATTTATCTGGAAGTCTATCTCACCTTGGAACACCCCGAAAACAAAGGGCTTTTTCTGATCAAACGCGCTTACCTGGATTTCCCCGTGGTGCCGTCGGATAATCCTGAAAACCTGCAGGAACAGATTTACAAACCGATCCTGCTACCCAATTAAGTCGAATTACTTGCCGTCGACAATTCGACCCAGCGCAATGGCGGCATCGGTGTAGTCGGGCTTCAAGGCTAAGGCCTGACGGTAATCGGATTCAGCTTCTTTGCGCTTGTTCAGACTTTCATTGCACAATCCGCGGTTGTAGTAGGCCTGATAGTATTCAGGGAAAATAGCGACGGCATTGCTGAAATACGTTGATGCACTGTCATATTGCTGGAGGTATTCCAGAAACACAAAGCCTTTGTTGAAATGGGCTGCAACGAATTTCGGGTCAATCTCTAAGATGCTGTCGTAACAAGCAAACGCCTCTTTGTAGCGTTCCTTCTTTTTACTACCGGTTTCCTGCAAGAACATGGCTTTGTTGTACCAAGCCTCGATGCTGCGCGGACGAATGCCGATGGCTGAAGAATAGTACTCTTTAGCAAGTTCGTTCTTCTTGGCTGCGTAAAGCAAACCGACTTCCACATAGGCGTCGTAGTAATCAGGGTCTACTTCGATGGCGGTTTTGTAGGAAGAAGCTGCCGTGTTCGTATCCCCCATGGTTTTATACAATCGCCCGCGGAGGTAATACGCTTCGGGCTCGTACTCATTCACCCGAAGTGCTGTGTTGAGCTGTCCTCTGGCGACTTCGTAATTGCCAAGCACGATATCGATGCCGGTTTTTTTTAGCAGACCTTTAATGTAAAGGGAGTCTCTGCGGAGGCACATGGTATAATCGTCGTAGGCTTCTTTGACTTTTTGTTGTTTGAAATACAGGTCACCGCGCAGCTCGTAGATAGATGCTTGCGTGGAGTCGACACCAATGGCTCTGAGAATATCACTGTAGGCGTAGGGATAAAATTCGCGATCGCCCCAATAACGCGCACGGTCGAGATAGGCGTTGAAGTCGTTGGGATTATCCATGATGCGTTTATTCAACGCACGGAATACCGAGTCTAACTGTGCCACGGAGTCGCGTTCTGCTTCGGAAAGTATGGTGTCGTTGGACGTTTTTAAGGAGCCACCATCGCAGGAATGCACGGCCAGCAAAGACCATAGCGAAAAGAGAAGGGTAAGTGTGCGCATGAAATTGAAACGATTATACATGAAAAAGCCCCCGATTACTCGGGGGCCAAATTTCGAACTTTTACGCCATTTCCCCAAATGAAGTTGGTTTGGCTGATGATTCGCTCATTCAGGGAGAGGCATTAGGCCGTAGCCAGGCTCTTGCCGGCGATGGCTTCTTTCACGCGTGCTTCGATTTCTTCCATCAAATCCGGGTTGTCGTCGAGCAGCTGTTTCACCGCATCGCGGCCTTGACCCAGTTTGGTTTCGTTGTAGCTGAACCATGATCCGCTTTTCTTGATCACGTTCAAATCAACACCCATATCGATCAGTTCACCTTTGCGGCTGATACCGTGGCCGTAGATAATATCAAACTCGGCTGTGCGGAAAGGCGGTGCTACTTTGTTTTTGACGATCTTCACCTTGGTGCGGTTACCAATGGCTGTTTCACCATCCTTGATCTGCTGTGAGCGACGGATATCGATGCGCACTGAGGCATAGAACTTCAGGGCATTTCCGCCGGTGGTGGTCTCCGGATTTCCGAACATCACACCGATTTTCTCACGCAATTGGTTGATGAATATGCAGCAGCAACCTGTTTTGCTGATGGTGGCTGTGAGCTTGCGCAACGCCTTCGACATCAAGCGCGCTTGCACGCCCACATTGTTGTCGCCCATTTCACCTTCGATTTCGGAGCGAGGCGTGAGTGCTGCAACCGAGTCAATCACGATCAAATCAATCGCGCCTGAACGAATCAGGTTCTCGGCAATTTCCAGACCTTGCTCACCGTGGTCGGGTTGAGAGATTAAAAGATTTTCTGTATCAACGCCCAGTGCCTCCGCGTAGAATTTATCAAAGGCGTGTTCTGCATCGATGATGGCGCAGATACCGCCGGCTTTCTGACATTCCGCAATCGCGTGAATGGCCAGGGTTGTTTTACCCGAAGATTCCGGACCGTAGATTTCTACGATGCGACCTTTGGGGAATCCGCCAATACCCAGGGCAAGATCCAAACCAATGGAACCGGTTGGGATGACTTCGATTTGCTCGGTAGCCTCATCTCCGAGCTTCATGACGGCACCTTTGCCGTACGTTTTTTCCAGCTTGTCCATTGCCAGCTGCAAGGCCTTCATTTTTTCTTTGTTTACATCAGCCATTGTGTTGTTGTTTTAAAAGTTAGCGATACTTGAATTGTGTCGCAAGGTATAGGGGGCAGATTGTAAACTATTTACAAAGCAGAAGAATTTATGAGCATGAAATCAAACGTTTGTGGGGGGGGATAGGGGCTGTGGGGGGAATAATATTCCAATAAAATGGGTACTGGGTACTGGGTACTGGGTACTTAGTACCGGGTAATGAGTACTGGGTAATGAGCATCGGGTAATGAGTGCTGGGTGACGAATTACTTCCGGACTGTGCATTCGTGCGCTGAACGGCATGACCAACGCAATTCATTACTTAGACTGAAATTGATTGAATACTGGCCCTCCTCAGTACCTAGTACCTAGTAATCAGTACCCAGTACCCAGTACCCAGTCCCCAGTCCCTAATTTCTCTTGCCGCGGTATAAATCACGAATGATAAAGAACACCACCAGATAAAGGCCCGTCAGCACGGATGCGTACATCAAGCTGCGTTCCTTGCCGGCGAAGCGCATATTGCCGACGCCGTTTTGGAGGAAATCGGTGTAGATGCGATGGGAGATGTACCAGCTCAGCACGAAAAGGCAGGGTGCTATACAGAGGTAGATAATGCTTGCTTTGCGTGACATACGGTTGCTTAATTACGGCTGCCAAAAATAGAACTTCCTACGCGTATCATCGTGCTTCCTTCATCCACAGCAATTTTCCAATCACTGCTCATGCCCATCGACAGCTGATTAAATGACGCTAGGGCGCTGAATGCGCCGCTTTTCAGTTCATCGAACAGTCCTTTTAACGATTTGAATTCAGAGCGGATCTGCGACTCATCTTCGGTGAATGAGGCCATGCCCATCAGGCCTGCGAGTTCAACGCCCGGGTAATCGGCAGGTTGGAACGATGCTGCTTCGGTTCGAAGTTCATCCGGACTGAAACCGAACTTGGTTTCTTCGCTGGCGATGTGAACTTGCAACAGACATTGGATGGTGCGTCCGTTTTTCACAGCCTGTTTGCTGATTTCCTTCAATAGTTTGAAACTGTCCACCCCGTGAATGCAATGCACAAACGACGCGATGTATTTGACCTTGTTGCTCTGTAGGTGCCCGATGAAATGCCAATCGATATCGGCCGGAAGTTGCGGTTGTTTCTCGACGAGTTCTTGCACGTAGTTCTCACCGAAGGCACGTTGGCCTGCTTGGTAAGCTTCCTGCAGCAGTGCAACAGGTTTGGTTTTCGAAACGGCAATCAGCAAAACACCCTGGGGCATTTCCTGTTTGAGCGCTGTTAAGTTTTCTGTAATCACATTCATCTCAGAACTCATAAACAACCAATCCGCTGCGAAGTTTGGGCTCCACCCAGGTGCTTTTGGGTGGCATCGTTTCGCCCGCGTCAGCAATGCGTTTGATGTCGTCGACCGTGGGTGCGAAAAGGGTGAACGCAGCGCCGGTTCCTTGCTTGTCGACGCTTTGAGAGAGCGCATCGAGTCCCTTAGGACCTTCCATGAAACTGATGCGTTTGTCTTTGCGCAAATCGGAAATGGCGAAGATGGGTTCCAGCACCAGGTCGGTAAGCAGTTGCACGTCGAGTACGCCGGAAGGTTCTTTCAACGACAGTTTATACCAACAGTTTTCCATGTACAGACCCATTTCACCTTTGTGGTGCGGATGAACGGGAGTGTGTGAAGGGGCTACTTCGAATGAAACACCGAGTCGTTCAATCACTTCAGCCGCGCTCAATCCATTCAGGTCTTTCACGATGCGATTGAATTCATAGATGCGCACGTTTTCCTCGGAAAGAATGTAAGCCAAGCAATAGCGCATGGGGTCATTGTCGTTGGAAATCGAGGCCTTGTGTTTTTCGAACAACAGTGCACTGCTGCTGCTGCGGTGATGTCCGTCGGCGATGTAAAACGCGTCTTGATCGGCGTACGTTTTTTCGATGGCTTCAATGGAAGCCGCATCATCCATCACCCAAAACTGGTGATGCACTTTGTTGGTCGTGGTGAAGTCGTATTCCGGACGCTCGAGTGTTTTCTCAGCAATGATATCGTCGATGGTTTTGCTGTCGCGCGCCATGAGGAGCACAGGTTCAGCGTTGATCTTCGTGATATCGAGGTATTGCACAAAGGTCTCTTCCCGCTTGGCAATGGTCTTCTCGTGTATTTTGATTTTGCCGTTTAAATAGTCGTCGACAGAGACCGCACCGATGATTCCCGTGAAGGCGTGACCGGCTTTAATCTGTCGGTAGATGTAGAGCCCGGGTTTTTCATCACGCTGAAGAATTCCCTCGCCTAAAAAGGCGTCGTACTTGCTACGCACTTGCCGGAATCGTTCGCCCAAGTCTGTTGTCTTGTGCAAGTTCGTCGCCGTCATGTCCGGATGAATGATGTGCAGAAAGCTGTACGGATTTTCCATCAGCTTCGACCTTAACTGCAATGCCGTGTAACTCACATAGGATCGCGAAGCCACCAGGTGCACTTTGTCGCGCGTGGGGCGAACGGCTCTGAAGGGGAGGAGGGAGGGCATAGTTAGTGGCGAGTGGCGAGTGACTAGTGACTAGTGACTAGTGACTAGTGACTAGTGACTAGTGAATGTGGTTTTTGGTCAAAGATAGGGGTGAAGTGATAGAACGGCAAAGGCCCATTGAGCCCTGAATTTCTCTGCTACTTCTGCGCCTTGACGGTTAAAAAAATTGAATGTTGAATGTTGAACGTTGAAGGTTGGCCCCCCTACAATCCTACAATCCTATTATCCTATTATCCTCCTCACATTCTCCGCAATCTCCAACCCAATTCGCTCTTGCGCCTCCACCGTGCTCGCACCGATGTGCGGCGTGGCAATGATACCCGAGTGTGAGAGCAGGGCAGGATTAGCGTTCGGTTCGCCGACGAATACATCGAGACATGCCGCACGGATTTTACCGCTGGTGAGGTTTTCGAGCAGCGCTGTTTCATCAATAACACCACCACGAGAGGTGTTGATGAGAATGGCGCCTTCACGCACGTATTGGAATTCTTCGTTGCCAATCACCGCTGAACCATCGGGCTGCTTGGGCACATGAAGCGATACAATATCCGCCTCGCGCAACAGAGCATGAAATGGCATGAAGGGAACGTTCACATGCACGCTTTGTCCGCCTAAATCGATGGTGAGCGTCTTGTATTCATCCGTTGTGCGGTCGCATGCAATCACACGCATACCGCAGCCGAGCGCGTAAGAGGCGAGGCTCTGACCAATGCGGCCGAAGCCTACAATGCCGATGGTTTTACCACGCAACTCAAATCCTTTGCTGTATTTTTTCTTCAGTGTTTCGAATGCTTTTCCGTCAGCCGCGTGCATGTGGCGACCGCTATCGTATACGCCGCGAGCCGCTGCAAACAGCACCGACATCACCAGTTCTGCGACAGCCTGCGAACTTGAAGCCGGTGTGTTGAACACATCGATGCCTTTGCTGCGGGCATATTCAGCGTCGATGTTGTCGATACCCACACCACCACGTCCGATGAACTTCAACGACTGACACGCATCGATAAGTTCCTTGCGCGCTGTCGTTGCGCTGCGCACGAGCAGGCCTTCGTATTGCTCGCGGTTGATGGCCGCGGCCAATTCTTCCTGTGCTACTTTTTCAGTGATAACCGTGCAGCCCATGGCTTCAAGGGCTTTCTTGCCGGTAGAGTCGATACCGTCGTTGGCGAGGATTTTCATAAGGGGTAGGCTTTTGTGTCTATGTCTGTGCTATGTGTGTCTCTATGGTTCTGGACGCACTGCAGTGCGTCCTTACCCCGGCCTTTTAGTAAAGGGCAGGGGGTCGTCCTTAGCCTTTGCTTCTCTCAAGCTCCTTCATCACGTCCACGAGCACTTGCACGCTTTCGATGGGCAGTGCATTGTACATGCTTGCGCGATAGCCGCCTACAGAGCGGTGACCGGCGATGCCGCTGATGCCTGCTTCTTTCCAGAGTTTGTCGAACTCTGCGGCCATCGACTCGTCGTTGAGGCGGAAGGTCGGGTTCATCCACGAGCGTGAGGCGGGTTCGCTGTGACCGTGGAAGAGTGAGTTACGATCGAGCTCATTGTAGAACAAATCTTTCTTGGCGCGGTTGCGATTTTCCATGCCTTCCAAGCCGCCGTTATTTTTAATCCAGCGCAAGGTGAGCATGCTCGCATAGACTGCAAAAACAGGAGGCGTATTGTACATGGAGTCTTTGTCGATATGCGCCTGCAAATCCATGTAGGTCGGAAGTTTGCGACCGGTTTTACCCAATTGCTCCTTATCGATGATGTAGAGCACCGTTCCCGCCGGACCCATGTTCTTCTGCGCACCGGCGTAAATCATGGCGAATTGATTCGCGTCGAATTTCTTCGAGAAAATATCGGAGCTCATGTCGCATACCATCGGCACATCGCACTTCGGGTAGCTCTGGTATTGCGTTCCGTAAATCGTATTGTTCGATGTAAAGTGGAAGTAGTCGTAACCCGCAGGCACTTCAAACGAAGGAATGTAGCTGTGGTTCTTATCCGATGAATCGGCAATGACATCCACATCACCAACCAATTTCGCCTCTTTGATAGCAGCAGCAGCCCAAACACCGGTATTGGCATAAGCAGCCTTACCGCCGGGCTTGAGGTAATTCAATGCCGCTGTGTAGAAGCCGAGTGTTGCGCCGCCTTGCAGAAACAACACTTCGTAACGTTGCTCGAGGTTGAGAATGTCCTTCACAAGCTGACGGGCTTCGTCCATCACGCGCTCAAAGTTTTTGGAACGGTGGGAGATTTCAATCAGCGACAAGCCCATACCATCGAATTCGCGGATAGCAGCTGCGCTTTGTTCAATAACTTCTTGTGGGAGAATGCAGGGACCTGCACTAAAGTTGTGGATTTTGCTCATGAATACGTGCGTTGAATTTCGCGCACGAATTTACACATTCTCAAGGCTCTCTGTCGCCATCAACAATTTCAGCAACTTTGGCCTTGTTACGGGCCAGGAAGAAATCCGCTGACACCTCTAGAAGCCGCTCAGGGTCGTAGATGTGGTCTTTGGCGGCGATTAATAAGGCCAGTTTATTGTCTTCTTGGGAAAGCTTGCTCATCATATACCTTAAGTGATCGGTACGTAAGCAACTTCTTCCGGCGAACTCCGCCATCAGGCTGAGTTTTTTGGCCTCGAAATGTTGTTCATCGCAGGCCGCAATCATGTCTTGGTAGGCTGAATCATCGGTGATGGGAAAACAACCGTTGTGAACTTGCTGCTGCTGAAGCGTATCGGCTGTTATTTCTGAAGAAACGCCTTCCTGTGCGGGCTGTTCTGCAACCGCCTGCAGCGATTCGCTGGTGAGAATGAATTTCAGTGCGCCCTTGGAACGGTCGATGGAGTAAGACACAGCAGCACCTTTTTTGATGGTGATGACTTGCGAAAAATTGAGCATCGGGTGTTCGGGAAATTCCGCCTTGAAATTGGTTTTACCGGAGGTGTTCAGATTAAGCTCGAGCGAAACAACGGGATAAGTGTTGATCGGTACGTCGTTGATCGAGATGAGAAAGGCCAGCGTATCGGGTGCGTCAACAGAGATGCGGCATTGGGCCTGCAACGACTTATTGAATAAGCAGCAGGTAAACAGAATGATGAATGGGAGAATCCTCATACCGGCTGTTTTTACTTTAATCGTGCCACAAGGTTACGGATGATCGCTATTTGTGAAATGCGTCCGGGTAGATACGCCAATGGATTCATCGAGCGCGTCCCAAGTAAATTCGGGAATAACCAAACCCCGGCAAGCGGAAAAACAGGCACAAACACAAGAGCAAAAAGAAGCGTGAGTGCATCGGGCAGAACCATCAATGTGGCAATCACGTGCAGCCCCCAAGCACCGACGAAGGTGAGAACACCCAGCGCTATTCCCGGCAAAAGAGCCTGCAGGAGCTTTGCTGGGCTAAGTCCGATAAGACGTGTACTCAAGTGCATATTCATCAAGTAATGCAGGAACGTTGCAGCTACAATCCCCAGGGCTATGCCTTCAGTTCCTTTGGATGAGCCGAAATAGATACCCAGTGCAATGAAAACAAGGAAGGCAGCTTTGTATATGGCACCTTGGAAAACACTGTCTTTCGCACGCAGCAGAGAGTCGCCTAGTTTGCTCAATGATCGAAACACAACAGCCGGAAACAGTGCTTTCAAAATAATGGCCGTTTCGAGGTATTCGCGTCCGAGCCACAGGCCGATGAGCTCATCGGCATAAAAGGCGATAAAGGCAGTGGTCGGCAGGAGCACGCACGCAAGCAAATTGGTAGCGAGTGTCATGGTTTTTTGCAGCCGCTCATGATCATCTTGCATGCGCGACATGCCGCTGAACAGCACGCTATCGCTCAATTTACCCATGATGG
>CANHYZ010000044.1 GCA_947464885.1 Flavobacteriales bacterium | reverse complement strand
TGAGGAAGTAGTTGCAGAATCCGTATGAGTGCTGCGCGTCGCTTGGTTCTTATTCACGGCTTTACTGAACGGCCCGACATGTGGGAGGTTATGTTGACCGATTGGTCTGATGACACCCTGGTTATTAGCACGCCCTCCATTCCCGGTCATGGCAATCATCCGGAAATACCCGTCATACGCACCGCTGAATCCTATTGCGAAGCCCTTTTGCAACAAATTCCCGCCGATAATCTCCCCTTAATTGTGGTGGGTCATTCGATGGGTGGATACCTCGCCTCTACACTGGTGCGAATGGTGCCTGACCGTATTCAGGCTCTTGGTTTTTTTCACTCTAAAGCAGGTACGGATTCAACAGAAAAGATTGAAGACCGTAAGCGAGCCATGGTCACCGCAGCGCAAAACAAAGACCTTTATCTGGCCACCATGTTGCGCAACACACTCGCTGAAGACAATCAGACACGCTTGCGAAAAGAACTCGAAACGATGATTGAACAGGCCAAGCACGATATCTCGGTAGCCTGTATTGAAGCCGCTCAGGAAGTCATGATTCAACGGCCGAATAACATTGGCTTTCTATCAACGGTAGCATTTCCGATTCACTATTTTCTAGGGAAACAAGACAAGTCAATTGTCTATGAATTGATGAACGAAGAACTGCTGGCGCTGCCCGGTGTTTCGTTACATACCGCAGAATCAGCGGGACACATGGGGCACATCGAATGTCGCTCGGAGGCCATTGATTGGTTGAAGCGAGTCTGCGCTTTCAACGAATAATTCACTTCTTTACGGCTGCGAACTCGCGATATTCCGCAGCGACCTGGAGCGCTCGCTTGAAGTCAGGGTCGCTTTCCAGCGAGACTCTTACCATGGCAGTATCATCGAACAAGCTGCGAGCAAGTTGTCCTTTAATACGCATGCGTAATTGAGGCGTGATTTTCTTAAGTACAGTGCGATTGACTTTAATCTTCTCCTTTTCGGCCAGGGATACAAGACCATTAATCATGCTTTCACTCACGGAGAAGTCGTCAATGAAATCATCTGCCGTTTTAAACTTCGTCAGCTCCTTGCGATGATCATCGAGATAGTTGAAACAGTAGTTACGGATGATGCCGCTGTATGCGATGTCCGACAGAAGTCCGGAAAAATAGATGCTGTCGATTGGAACAAACACATCAGGCATGATGCCGCCTCCGCCATAAACCAATCGGCCCGCCGGGGTTCTGAAAAGCAATGAATCCGGGAAATGAATACTGTCGGCAGAAGTCAGCTCACCCGTCTCCAAACGCTTCTGGAAATCATCTTCATAATTGATGGAGTCTCCGTAAGGCTTTTGAATGCATCTCCCGGTTGGCGTATAATAACGAGCCACTGTCAGGCGGAGTGCGCTGTTGTCGGCGAGTTCCATTTCATGCTGGACAAGGCCTTTTCCGAAAGAACGTCTTCCCACGGTGACGGCACGATCCCAATCCTGTAAAGCCCCTGCTACAATTTCACTTGCTGAGGCGGACGTTTGATCAATCAAGATAACAACATCAAACTTCTTGTACTTTCCTTCCTTACCCGAACGAATCTCATCCTCCCCGGTGTGCATGCCGCGGGTCTTGACAATCGTGCGCCCTTCCGGCAAAAACTCCTCTACAATCTCGGCCGCTTGATTCAATAATCCACCTCCGTTGCCGCGTAAATCCAGGATAAGCGATGAACAGCCATCGTCTTCGAGCTTTTCAGCAGCAGCCATAAATTCATCGTAGGTCTTCTCAGCGAAGCGGTCCACTTTAATGTAGCCTACGCTGTCGTTTACCATGAATGAAGCCGTAACGCTCTCAATTGGAATACTGCCTCGCTCGATGGTAAACTCCTGCAATCCCTTGCTGCCCGGACGCATAACGGCTACTTTGACTTCGCTACCTTGCTTACCCTTGAGAAGCTTTTGCGCCTTCTCGCCGTCGAGTTCTTTTCCTGAAATCTCGACGCCGTTAACAGCAACGATACGGTCACCTGATTGCAGACCTGCCTTTGCTGAAGGTCCATCCTTGATAGTCTTCACAACCATCAGGCTATCACGCATGATTAAAAACTCTATTCCAACACCACTGAACTCGCCTTTCATGCGCTCTTTCTCGAGTGCGACCTCTTCGGAACCCATGTAGTAGCTATGTGGGTCCAAATTCTTGAGCACGCTGGCAATCGCATCTTCAATGAGTTGTTGCTTGTTGACGCTATCCACGTAATTGTCCTCGATAAAGTCAATCAGACTAACCAACTTATTGGCATTCTGCTCTATTGCCGGCTTAACCTGTAAGAGATTCTTATCACCGAGGTTGGTCCCAATGAACATCCCGGCAATCAACGTAAGCGCAAAGAGTAACGGTTGCATGGGCGATGGTTTCTTCGCCGGTTGCTGCTCTGTGCCGATTGAATAAATATCGTTGGTTGATTGTTGCATGAATAACTCCCGCTGACACGGGCAACAAATAAACGGTAATAAACAGCCCTGACCACATGGGGTTGAAAATTTTAACGCAGGTTCAAATTACATCCTGTATTTGAACAATTTCAAGTTCTGCATTTCGCAGGAAATCCAGACCCGTCGTGTCTTTGTATTCATGCATGTAGACCAAGCGATTTACTCCCGCTTGTAAAATCAATTTGCAACATTCCTTACAGGGAGACAAGGTGATGTAGAGCGTGGAATCTTTGGCATCGTTGGATGAACGCGCGATTTTCAAAATAGCATTTGCTTCTGCATGCAGCACATACCAATGTGTATCGCCGTTCTCATCCTCACAGGCATTTGGAAAGCCGCTTGGAGTGCCGTTGTAGCCATCACTGATAATCATGTTGTCTCTCACGAGTATAGCCCCAACCTTTTTGCGCGTGCAGTGAGAAAGTGACGCCCACTCGACTGCCATCCTCAAATAGGCCCTGTCGTAACGCTCCTGTTTACCGTAAATCATGAATCGTGGCTTTTTACCGCTGCAAAGGAAGTGATTAAGCGGGTTCAGACATAACTTTGAACCATGAAGATTTATACCCGTAAAGGCGACGATGGCAGCACCGGACTGCTAGGTGGCGCGCGTGTTCCCAAACACCACAGTAGAATCGAAGCTTATGGCAACGTCGATGAGCTAAATTCGTATTTGGGGATTTTACGGGATCTTGCAGCCAATACAGAACATGCTGACTTTATCCTTGCCGTGCAAGAACGTCTATTCACCTTAGGTAGTCACCTGGCCCTCGACCCGGAACATATAGGTAAAATGAATTTGCCTGAATTGACGGAAGGTGATATTGAGGCGCTGGAAACAGCTATGGACGACATGGACCAGCGGTTGCCTGACATGCGTAACTTCATTTTGCCAGGAGGTCATATCGCTGTTTCTCATTGCCACGTAGCGCGTTGTATTTGCAGAAGGGCTGAGCGCAGTGTGGTGTTCCTTGCCGAACAATCGCCCGTACCTGAAATAGGATTGAAGTACCTCAATCGATTAAGCGATTACCTCTTCGTTCTCTCACGCATGCTGTCGCAAGAATTAGGTGCTGAAGAAAAGCCCTGGATTCCGCGCAAATAAAAAATCCCCGAACTAACGGGGACTTTCATTATGTCGTCTGATCAATATTCATCTTCATTGAAGAAGAAGTCTTCTTTGGTCGGGTAATCCGGCCAAATGTCTTCGATGGTGTCAAATACTTCTTCATCATCTTCTATCTGCTGCAGATTCTCCACCACTTCAAGCGGAGCTCCTGTGCGCATCGCAAAATCGATGAGCTCATCCTTTGTCGCAGGCCAAGGTGCATCTTCAAGATATGAGGCCAATTCTAGTGTCCAATACATAGTCGTAATTTGTTAGCGTAATCGTTCGTAGTACGTGACGCGAAAATAAAAAGTTCGGTTACAAAACCAAGAGAATTTTACACTGCTGATAATCAGTGATTAAGTTGGGTTTAGGGCCTCCAGGATGCGTGTTCAACGCTGAAATAGTGGTATGCTGGAGTGAATTCTCGCCGAATCGCCACCTATTCAGCCGCTATTAAACCTATACTCTTCAAAACTTTAACGTAGTAGCTAGTGGTCAACCTGGCGTAATGTGAGAACTTAGCCGCACTAAATCATTTACCATGAAATTATTTTACGCATTTCTGTGCCTAGCCATGCTTGCACTCTCGCCATTAACGGCGCAAGTTCGCATGGTTTCCGTTGATCCGGCCAATCAACACATTACCATCAAAAATTTTGGCGCTGCCACGGATATCAGCAGTTATCGCCTGTGCGCATTGTTCGAATACGCGAATCTGAATTCGATGTTCGTTTCGATTGTTTCCGGTGACTACGCATTGCTCACCGATGAAGAAGTAACTATTCAATGGAACGCCTCAACGGGCTTCAATACAACCTCCAGTGATATCGGTCTTTATTTGGCAGGAAATTCATTCGGTGATCCGTCTTTGATGGCCGATTTCATTCAATACGGTGCCAGTGACCTAGGCCGTGAGAATATCGCTGTAAGCGCTATGCTCTGGGTGGAGGACACCTTCCTAACCGGCAGCGGACCGTGGGTCTACAATGGCACCGGCACTGAAAATGGCGTCAACCTTTGGGGAGCGGCCGCCATTTCAGGATGCACGGCTGCAGGCGCTTGTAACTACGATTTGAATGCTACGGAAGATGACGGCTCTTGCTTGTTCATCGGATTTCCTTGCGATGATGGCAACCCTGAAACCATTGACTTCATCAATGGTGATTGCGTTTGTGCAGGCTCCATAACCGGTTGTACCGCTGTAGATGCCTGTAATTTCAATCCCGAGGCAGTAGAAGAAGATTTCTCTTGCATTTTCCCGGGTGAGCCATGCGATGACGGCGATGACATGACTACTAATGACCTTTATAGCGCAGATTGTGTGTGTGCCGGCGATCTCATCGGCTGCACCGAAATGATGGCTTGTAACTACAACGCCGCTGCTATGGTTGACGACGGTACATGCGCCTTTACAGGCGACGCTTGTGATGACGGTGACGTTTTTACACAGAACGACCAGTACACCTTAGATTGTGTATGCTTGGGAGAAACGGTTGTCGAAGTGTTGGGTTGCACAGCTCCAGAAGCCTGTAACTACAACTCGGCAGCAACTGTGGACGATGGGACCTGCGAATTGCCGGGCTTCCCTTGCGATGATAACAATCCTGCAACCGAAAATGACTTGCTCGGTGCTGACTGCGTTTGTACCGGGATTTTGCTCGGCTGCATCGAGCCTGCGGCTTGCAACTACAACCCTGAAGCCGACCTTGACAACGGTAGCTGCTTCTTCCCCGGCGACCCTTGTGATGATGGAATTGGACAAACAGAAAACGATATCTACAGCGCTGATTGCATTTGTTTCGGTGTGATTCCGGAAATACCCGGTTGCACAGCTACCGAGGCTTGCAATTTCAATCCTGAGGCTACCATTGAAGATGGTTCTTGCGAACTTCCCGGTTTCCCTTGCGACGACAACAATGCCGCCACCAGCGATGATGTTCTCTCTGCCGATTGCGTTTGTGCCGGTCTGTTAAATGGTTGCGCAACTCCCGATGCTTGCAACTACAACATGGACGCTGTCATCGATGATGGTTCTTGCCAGTTCCCCGGTGAACCCTGCGACGATGGCGATGTAACCACTATCAACGATATGTTCGGCTCTGACTGCGTTTGTACAGGTGAAGATACCGGTCTTATCGGCGGCTGCATGGAAATGACCGCTTGCAACTACACCATGGATGCAACTATCGATGACGGTTCCTGCTTATTTGTAGGCGCACCTTGCGAAGACAATAACATTGAAACTTTCAATGACGTCATTCAAATCGATTGCACTTGTGCCGGTGAACCGCAAATCTTCGTTGAAGGTTGCACCGCAATGGAGGCTTGTAACTACAACCCTGAGGCAACGATAGAAGACGGATCATGTGAATTGCCTGGTTACCCTTGCGACGACCTTAATGACCTTACCGTAAACGACGCTTATACGAATGATTGCATTTGCGTAGGTGATGTGCTTGGTTGTACAGATGCTGCTGCGTGTAACTTCAATGCCGCTGCAGTGCTCGACGACAACTCTTGCGTGTTCCCGGGTGCACCATGCGAAGACGACGATATCTTCACAATCAATGAAACACTTTCTGCCGATTGCGTTTGCTTAGGTGACACCATTACCGGTATCCCCGGCTGCACAGCTATGGAGGCTTGCAACTACAATTCTCTTGCTACAATCGAAGATGGTTCTTGCGAACTCCCCGGTTATGATTGCGACGATAACGACGCTAACACCATCAACGATGTACTCACTGCTGATTGTCAATGCGTAGGTACGTTAACCGGTTGTATGAACGATCAGGCTTGCAACTATAACGCTGAGGCCGTAATTGATAATGGTGACTGCTTCTTTGTTGGTGATCCTTGTGATGACAACAACCTTACTACTGATAACGATGTGATTACTGCCAGCTGCGGATGCGAAGGCGTTGACAACGGTGAGATCCTCGGTTGTATGGATGCGCTTGCTTGCAACTATAACGCTTTGGCAACGATTGAAGATGGAACCTGTATTGTTGTAGGCAGCACTTGCGATGATGGTGACATCAACACAATCAACGACGTTCTCAATGCCGATTGCATTTGTGAGGGCGAAGTATTTGTGGAAGTCCTCGGTTGCACCGCTATTGAAGCGTGTAACTACAACCCTGACGCGAATACCGAAGACGGATCTTGCATCCTTCCCGGCTTCCCATGCGACGACAACGATGCGAACACCGTTAGCGATGCATACAGTATCGATTGTATTTGTACCGGTCTGATTGCCGGTTGCACCGACCTATTGGCCTGCAACTACAATGCACTCGCACAGTTCGAAGATTTCACTTGCGCATTCCCCGGCGACCCTTGTAACGACGGTAATCCTGAGACACTGAATGACGTACTTGATGTGGATTGCGGTTGTATCGGCACCTTCATCGAAATGCTCGGCTGTACCAACATGGATGCTTGTAACTATGATATGAGTGCCGACACTGACGACGGCTCATGCTACTTCGTTGGTGATGCTTGCGACGACGGTGATGCCAACACTACCGACGATGCATACAACGCAAATTGCGAATGCGAAGGTGTTACTTCAGTGGATGAGATCAGCGCGTTCTACAGCGTTTACCCGAATCCTACCAATGGTATGATTACCATCGCACAGCGCGAAGGTGCGGCCATTCAACTCATCGAAGTTGTGGATATCACCGGTAAGCGTGTTGCTACTTTCAACCCGAATGCTTCAACAACAACGGTAGATCTTGGTGCTATCGCACAAGGATTGTACACACTCAATATTCACTCGAATAACGAAGTGAAGAGTGTGAGGGTTCAAAAGAATTAGTGAAGTAGTGAAGTAGTGAAATGGTGAAGAGGTGAAATGGTATGTTGGCGCACACCATTTCACCTCTTCACCATTTCACCTCTTCACCATTTCACCTCTTCACCATTTCACCATTTCACTAATGTTTAAAGTGCCTCACCCCCGTCATATACATAGCCACTCCATTTGCATTGCAGTAGTCTGTTGAAAGCTGGTCTTTGATCGATCCGCCGGGCTGAACCACAGCCGTAATACCGGCATCTTTCGCAATCTCAACGCAATCGGGAAATGGGAAGAACGCATCGCTGGCCATCACCGATTCCTTCAAATCGATTCCAAATGCGTGCGCTTTCTCAATGGCCTGACGCAAAGCATCCACACGCGATGTTTGTCCTGTGCCGCTGGCGCAGAGCTGACTATTCTTTACCAACACAATTGTATTACTCTTGGTGTGCTTTACAATCTTATTGGCGAAAACTAAATCCAGCATTTGCGATTCAGTTGCTGCTGCAGTTGTAACCAATTTGAAATCGGCCATTGACTCCGTGTGTGAGTCTTTATCTTGAAACAAGTATCCGTTCAAAGCCGTGCGCACCTGCTGCTTCGGCATAATCACTTGATTACGCACCAAGATGATGCGATTCGCTTTTTGCTTGAGTAATTCAATGGCAGCCGCATCATATGACGGTGCAATAATGACTTCGCAGAACAGCGAATGAATGAGCTCAGCCGTTGCCACATCGATAGGACCATTTGCAATGAGCACACCCCCAAAGGCAGATACCGGGTCGCAGGCCAGCGCTACTTCGTATGCTTCCTTCATGGTAGAGCGTGTTGCAATTCCGCAGGCATTATTGTGTTTCAGGATAGCAAATGTTGGAGCATCACCGGTGAATTCATCAATCAAATTCACAGCAGCGTCCACATCAAGCAGGTTGTTATACGAAAGTTCTTTACCGTTGAGCTTTTCGAACAACGCATCCATATCGCCATAGAAAACACCGCGCTGATGCGGGTTTTCACCATAGCGCAGTACCTGAAAATTGTTCTCGCTAATCTTCAACGAGCCCGGCTCTTCACCGAGGAAATACGAATAAATCTTACCGTCGTAATGCGATGACACGTTGAATGCCTCGCGCGCCAATTCACGTCGTTGATCAATGGTGCTTTCACCCGCTTGTTGCGTCAGTATGTTGAGCAGATGCGCGTAATAGCGTTGCGCAGGCACGATCACAACATCATCATAATTCTTTGCTGCGCCTCGAATTAACGAGATTCCTCCGATATCAATCTTTTCAATGATGTCTTCGTGTGATGCGCCACTTGCGACTGTCTTTTCAAACGGATAGAGATCCACGATTACGCAATCAATATTCGGAATCTCGTATTCCGCTATTTGCGCCTGATCGCCGGCATCTGCGCGGCGATTCAAAATCCCTCCGAATACTTTCGGGTGAAGCGTTTTCACGCGTCCACCCAAAATGCTTGGATAACCCGTGAGTTCTTCCACGGGAACAACGGTTCCTCCGAGCTTTTCAATAAACTCTTGCGTGCCGCCTGTGCTGTACATTGTAATGTTTAGCTCCATCATGCGCTGCACAATGGGCTCCAGACCGGTTTTATCGAATACGGAAATAAGGGCGGAGGTAATTTTTTTCGACATGTTTAGGAGGAATTTGCGCCGCGAATGTAGCACTACAATTCCACCTTGTACGAAAGCAAGAAAACATAATCCAGATGCTGCGGGGATTCAGTGAGGTCACGCTGAATGAGATAACCCAGCGCAATGCTTTGCTTTTTATTGATTTTGCGCGCTATTTGCGCCGTCCATCGCCAATTCGTGAAAGCCAGATTTTGATAGGCAGAAACCGAATTGAATATTTCGTAAGAGGTGGCTAGGTCTGTTTTCTTTAGCCCACCATATTTGACCGTCAACCGATTGCGCCAGGTTGTATTGAAATCAACATCGGCATCGCTCCAAGCAGCGTTTAAAGCGAACTGAATACGCGATTGAAATTGTACGGACCAGTCATTCCACTTCTCCTTTAATCCGAGTCCATACTGCATGCGATGCCTTCCGTCTATGTAGACCCCATCATTCGCTACCCCAGCGCGATAAGCCGCCGAAAGAGAAATGCGCTTGTTGTACTTGTATTCCAGCGCAGCATCCGCAAACAACCTCGACCATCGGGTCAGGTTCTCATCAAATCGTATCTCCGGGCTAATCGTCAATTCAAATCGCTCACCCACATCTTGACTAAAACCAACATCCATCCAAAGCCCTGCATCCTTGGTTTGAGCGCGAAGGCATGCAGGAATGAGTAAAAGCAAGAAGGCAAGACTAATTCGCATCATAAATAATCATGTCCGCTGCATCGAGCCGCTGATTGCCATCTGTTATCTCCACCTCCCGGAGCACCGTCATGTGATCTTCATCCCATGGAACTGCAACAGAATTCGTGTCCTTCGAAAAC
>CANHYZ010000043.1 GCA_947464885.1 Flavobacteriales bacterium | reverse complement strand
TGCCGGTGGAGGAATGACAATCACCTGTCCTTGCAACAGCACAGCACCCGAAGAGGAAATACCCGTGGTGTCAATGCTGTTTGCCGCAGTACGCGAAGAGGTCGAATCCTGACAGCCAAACAGTGCCATGACCAGCAAAAGCAGCCAGGCCGGTATGAACGTGTATGTGAGAATCCGAGTGGTCAATAGATTGGGCAATAAGCTACATTCACAAATGAACGCGCTTTTGCAGTCCGTTTTCCCCGTTGACTAGTCAATTATTCAACAATTTGGTTTCTTTAAGGGCTGAAAAAAATATTCGTGCAATACAGGCGTTCCACCATCTTTGTTGCGACGTATGAGAGTTCACACCTTTTTATTCCTCTTGTTGGGATTATCACTCATGGCATTGCTCACGCGCTGCCGCAAAGAGCGTTTCATGGAAGATTCTTCCGCAAGGCTTGAGTTTTCCCGGGATACCGTTCTATTCGATACGGTATTTACAACCGTGGGAAGTGCTACGCAGTATCTGCGGGTCAAGAATCCCTACAACCGCACACTGAAACTTTCGAAGGTGGCGCTGGCTTCCGGCAATGACAGTCCGTACCGCATCAATATTGATGGTTTGGACGGTCCGGTTCAGGAGGACGTGGAGATTCTTCCCAATGACAGCATCTACCTATTTGTGGAGGTGACTATTGACCCCAATGCGGATAACTTGCCTTTTCTGGTGACTGATAGTATACGTTTTGAAGTGAATGGAAATGTGCAACACGTTCAATTGATCGCTTATGGTCAGAACGCTTATTTTCATGGTGGTTTGAACTCGTGCAATGATCCATTATCTTACCGTATTCCGCCGGAAACAGAAGAAATTTGGACAAGCGACTTGCCCCATGTCATCTATGGAATCGTTGCGGTGGATTCCGCAGCAACACTAACCATTAATCCGGGAACACAGGTGTATTGCCATGGAAAGTCAGGCATCTATGTATATAAAGGAAGTCTCCGCATTGAAGGCCAACCCGGCCAGGAGGTCACGTTTCAAGGTGATCGACTGGAGTCGTATTACGATGACGTGCCCGGACAATGGGGTATTCAGCTCGATTGTCCTTACGAAACGGGAATAGGTCCTCAAATCGCGAGCATAGTGAGGGGAGGCATTTGGATTTTTCAGAGCCCCGGCTCTTCAATCAAACATGCTATTCTGCGCAACGGTAACATCGGTATACAGGTGGATACAACAGGCGCAGGCTACAAGGGCATTAATTATTCTGTGGAAATTGAAAACACACAAATTCTCAATATGGCCGGCATAGGCCTGCTTGGCCAGGGAGCCTCCATAAGCGCAAAAAATTTGCTCATCGGTAATTGCGGCCAGCAATGCGCCAGCCTCAGCATTGGTGGTCGGTACCGAATGGATAACTGCACGTTTGCCAATTATTGGAGCGACAACAGTAGGCAATACCCAACTTTCGTATTGAATAACTATTACGAGGATATCTACCAGAATATTCAAGTAAGGAGGCTTTACGATAGTGAGTTTAACAACTGCATCATGTTTGGTAACAACGCGTTTCTGACGGATTTCAACGAATTCGTGGTCGACATCGATGATGGCGCACTGGCGGATTATTTCTTCCGTCATTGCCTTGTCGACACTGATGAAAGCGTTGAAGACGACGGCGTGCATTACGAAGGCATGCGATTCAATCAGGCCCCCGCATTGTGCGACCCGGAGGAAGAGAATTTCCGTTTGTCATCCGGAAGCGCATTGATGCAAGGCACCTGGAATTCGGTCAACAACTTGGGTGTGGATCTCGATGGCAATGCGTGGGGAACGTTCATGTGGAAGGGCTGTTATGCTTTCGACGAGAATTCACCGTGCGACTGACATGTCGGAAGATCCATTCATTGCAGATATTGTTCGCCGGCTAGCGCGTTTGGATTCGCTCGCCACGGCTCCCAATACGATTATCGGTTATCCAAGACCCTCTGCCGAACATGCCCGTTCACAGCAGCCACCGGCTAAGGAGAGTGCAGTACTCTTTCCCTTGTTTAAACGATCAGGCGAGTGGCATACGGTGTTTATCCGCAGGCCATCGGGACCGGGAGTGCATAGCGACCAGTTGTCGTTTCCGGGAGGTCGTTTGGAGACAGGCGAAGTCCACGTAGATGCTGCGCTGCGCGAAACGCGCGAAGAGGTCGGTGTTCCTGAATCACAGTGGCAGCTGCTGGGAGAACTGTCAACACTCTACATTCCTCCGAGTCACTTTGTCGTTCAGCCTTTTGTTGCCGTCAGTTTGACCGAGCCGGTATTCCATCCGAATCCATCTGAAGTGGATCAATTGATTGAATTTCCTATTGAAGCATTTCTTCAATCGGGCATCATCAAACGCAAGCCCATCTTTGTAAAGACTTTTAACCGCACCTTCGAAAGCGGGTATTTCGATATCGAAGGTCACGTGCTCTGGGGGGCGACAGCGATCATGGTGCAGGAATTTCGGTCGCTCTTCGATTTCCACGATTGATTGTGTGAACCTTTTTTTAACCTCCCTGTAATACTTAGTGAATCGTCGTTTATTTGATTCAAGATGAGAACCTCCTTGTCGATTATACTCATGTTTTTTGCCGGTCTTCACCTATCGGCCCAAACTACAGTAGTAGCCGTTGAACAGCGGCTCAAGGAGGCGTGTATGCGTCAGGATCAAGCTGCTATAAGTAAGACCGCCGTCGAGTTGGCCGGCATGGCTGCTTATGGAGCCGACAAGCTCGAGTACGCACGTAACTTGCTTCAAAGTGTCGAACAAAACGGAATTCTCATTACGGGAGGAGCCGGTGATACCTATCCGTTAATCACCCTGCAGCAAGTGCGAGCGATTCGGCCCGATGTGATTGTGATTCAAACGTCTTGGCTTGATGACACGTCTTACGCCCTATGGATTCAGCAGGCTTATCACGTACACGGTGCCCCGGTGGAAATGATTAAGCAATGGTGTGCGAATTATCCCGTTTATGTATCGTTGGCAGCTCCAACCCTTGTGCTGGAAGCATTACAAGAGGAGCTCTACTGCACGGGTCTGGCATTTAAAGTTAGCAATGTGCCGATTGCCAATGTGAAAGGAATGTACAGACAGTGGTGGGAGAATTGTTCAAAAACGAATTTGACATCTGGGTTGCCGATGAACGCCAATTACCTGATGCCGCTTGGCTTGATTGCGGGTTATATGGTTGAAACTGGCAAGAAGAACGAATTGAAGGAAATCAAAAAAATCTATGCTGAAATCGCCAAGAGCGTAGGAGTGAAGGAACAAATCCCGGGAATGAAATAGCCAACGAATGTTGCTTAACAAACGTCCATACCAGCACGAGCACGATGAGCAGTTAATGGCTCTCGTGAGTCAGCACAATCAGCGGGCGTTTGAGGAATTGTATGACCGTTACGGCAAACTGATGTTTAATTATTTTCTGAGGATGCTTTGGAAGGATAAAGAGAAGGCAAGGGATTTCACACAAGAACTGTTTACCAAAGTCTTTCAGAAATCACACCTTTACGATGGCTCGCGTCCTTTTAAAACATGGCTCTACAGTGTGGCGCACAACATGTGCAAAAATGAGTACGCCAAAGTAGAAGTGCGCAAGGAGGCCGGTCAAGCCCTGAAGGCGGAGGCTAAAACGTCTACAAAGCCCGTGGCCCAGAAGGACATGGATCGTAAGACATTCATGGAGAAGCTGGCTGCTGCGCTTGGTCAATTGGATGAAGTCAAGCGAGAGACGTTTGAGTTGCGTTTTGTGCAGGAACTCAGCATCATTGAGATCAGCGAGATCATGCGTGTGAGTGAAGGCACCGTGAAATCCCGACTGTTTTATTTGCTTAAAGATTTGAATGGAAAATTGAAGGCATTTGAAGGTATCGCCGTTTGGCTGGCCTGTTTACTGACCTTTACCGTATAACATGAACGATCAAGATACATATCGCTTTGAAGACATTGAAGCCTTGCTGATGAGCAAGCGTTTTGATGAGCTTTTGGATGAGGAGCGAAGCTTCATTTTGCAGCATGTGCAAGATGCAGCGGAGTACGCGTCCATGCGTGATATGTTGTTGCAGATGCATGAACTCTCATTCAGCAATGACATGCAGGAGCCGCCCGAGGCCTTGCATACGGCCCTTCTTCACGGTTTTGCCGAACATGCCGAACGTGAACGAGGCTTCCGTCCGCGCTTCGCTCCGTGGATGGGTTGGGCCATTGCTGCGACCGTCGTTGGATTCGTAGTCATCTTTTTTGCTCCCATGTGGAAATCCACCGAGACAGCACAGGTGGAACAAGTAACTCCACCGCCCGCACCTATACAGCAGACAACACCGGATACGGCTTCTGTTGTAATTCCATCTGATGCGGAGAAACTCTATGCGGCTTTGCCTGAGGCTGCTATTCCGACAGCGCCTGAACCCGTTGAGGATATCTATAACTACGAAGAGACTGTGAAAACAGTGATTCTTACAGCACAGGAGGAAGAATATTTTGAAGCCCCTGCGGAGATGGATTCGCAGTCTGAGGCTCCTGTATCGCAGGTTGAAGATGTAGCATTATCGAAGGAGCGCGCTGCACCTCAGATGGCTGAGGGAAAAAAAGCATCAACGGTAGCAGAAGCGGAATCGATCTCGGTAACCAAAGCAGAACGCACGACCACGGCTGCGTCAAAAAATCTTATCGCACCCAAGAAGAAGCGCCGAAATCCCGATGTACGCAAATTGTCGCAAACTCAGCAGCTCATGAAGTTGTTGAGGCCTGAAGGTTCGGCACAGTAAACGGGGTTATTTCTCTTGCAATTTCCTTACTACTTTCGCCGCTTCAACAGCAACAAGCATGAGCGACGATAAGAAAATCATTTTTTCGATGGTGGGAGTGAACAAGTTCACGCCTACCGGTAAACACATCATCAAGGATATTTACCTCAGTTTTTACTACGGAGCCAAGATCGGTATCCTGGGTATGAACGGTGCGGGTAAGTCCACCGTAATGAAAATCATTGCCGGCCTCGACCAGTCCTTTCAAGGAGATGTGGTGTGGAGCCCCGGTTATTCGGTAGGCTACCTTCCACAGGAGCCACAGCTCGACGATACCAAGACGGTGCGCGAGATTGTGGAAGAGGGCGTGAAGCCCATCACCGATGCGCTCAAGGAATATGAGGAAATCAACCTGAAATTCATGGATGAAGAGGTGCTCAATGATCCCGAGAAAATGGAATCATTGATGAACCGTCAGGCCGAAGCCCAAGATAAAATTGAAGCACTCGGTGGCTGGGATCTCGACAATAAACTCTCTGTGGCAATGGACGCTTTGCGCTGTCCTGCAGAGGATGCGAAGATTGGAGTGCTTAGCGGTGGTGAACGCCGTCGTGTGGCGCTTTGTCGACTCCTCTTGCAACAGCCGGATGTGTTGCTCCTCGATGAGCCTACCAACCACTTGGATGCCGAATCCGTGCTTTGGCTCGAGCAGCATTTGTCGCAATACAAAGGCACCGTGCTCGCTGTAACCCACGACCGTTACTTCCTCGATAACGTTGCAGGATGGATTCTCGAACTCGATCGCGGCGAAGGAATTCCATACCAGGGCAATTACTCCTCATGGCTCGAACAAAAATCCAAGCGATTGGCACAAGAGGAAAAGCATGAGAGCAAGCGCAGAAAGATTCTTGAGCGCGAGTTGGAGTGGGTGCGTACCAATCCGAAAGGACGTCATGCTAAAAACAAGGCGCGTTTGCAGAATTACGACCGCATGATGAGCGAAGGGGAGAAGGAGAAGGAAGCCACGCTTGAAATCCCGATTCCGAACGGTCCACGTCTTGGAAATGATGTCATCGAATTTACCGATGTGACCAAAGGTTTTGAAGACCGTTTGCTGATTGATCACCTGTCGTTCAAATTACCGCCTGCCGGTATCGTCGGAATCATCGGTCCAAACGGTGCCGGTAAAACGACGCTCTTCCGCATGATTATGAATGAAGAGCAGCCCGATGGCGGAAGCATTCGCATTGGAGAAACCGTGAAAATCGGATACGTGGATCAGCGTCACAAAGAAATTGATGCGGATAAAAGCGTGTACGAAGTCATCAGTGGCGGTAACGAGGTGATTGAAGTGGGTGGCCAAACCATTAACTCACGCGCCTACTGCAGTAAGTTCAATTTCCAGGGAGCCGATCAGCAGAAGAAGGTGAGCGTGCTTTCCGGTGGCGAGCGTAACCGACTGCATTTGGCCATGACCTTGAAGACGGAAGCCAACGTGTTGTTGCTCGATGAGCCTACCAACGATATCGACGTGAATACCCTGCGTGCATTGGAGGAAGGAATTCAAAACTTTGCAGGCTGTGCTGTGGTGATTAGCCACGACCGCTGGTTCCTCGACCGTATTTGTACGCACATTCTTGCATTCGAAGGGGATTCACAGGCCTATTACTTCGAAGGCGATTTTAGTGAGTACGAGGAGAACAAAAAGAAGCGTTTGGGAGATACAACGCCACATCGCCTCAAGTACAAGAAACTCGTACGCTAACCAACGAACACACGATAGATATTCACAAATTATGCGTAGGCACAGGCAAAACACACATTGCGCGGTACTTTCGCAATTGAATCAATACGAATTATGGAACTGATTGGAAGAGTAAAATTGATCCGTGACGAACAAGCCTTCGCCAGTGGTTTTACCAAGCGCGAATTTGTCATCACTACGGAAGAGCAATACCCACAGGATATTCAATTTGAATTGCTGAAGGAAAAAGGCAACCTTATAACGGCCTATCAACCCGGCGATCGAGTGAAGGTGTTTTTCGATATTCGCGGACGCGAGTATCAGGGCAAATACTACAACTCATTGGTGTCGTGGAAACTGGAATCGCAGGGCGTAGAAGCTACCGCAACTGCAGGAGCTCCAATGCCACCTCCGATGCCGCCGACTGCTGCTGAAATGGAAGATGATCTTCCGTTTTAAGGAGTAACTAACCCACATTATTTTGGAATTTACCGAACTCAACCTGCATACGGAGCTGCTCGAGGGCATTCTCTCGATGAATTACAAGACAGCGACTCCCATTCAGGAGAAGAGCATCCCGATTATTCTTTCAGGGAAAGATTTGATTGGGATTGCACAAACGGGTACCGGTAAAACGGCTGCGTTTGTATTGCCTATCCTCAACATGATCATGGATAAACCGGATCATGTTGGATCGCAGGCCCTGATTATTGTCCCAACACGCGAGCTGGCCTTGCAAATCGACCAAGCTGTTGAGGCCTATTCCTACTTCACAGGAACATCTTCCGTGGCCATTTATGGCGGTGGTGATGGACAGGATTTTTACCAGGAAAAGCTATCCATCGTCAATGGTGTGGATATCATCATTGCTACTCCCGGACGCTTGATTTCACATATGAATGTCGGGCACGTAGATTTTTCACGCCTCCGATTCTTGATTCTCGATGAGGCTGACCGTATGCTTGACATGGGATTCCAGCCTGATTTATTTAGAATCATTCGCGCGGTCAACGACAACCGTCAGACCCTCATGTTTTCCGCTACCATGCCGCAAGGAATTGCACAGTTAGCGAAAACCTTTATGAAGGATCCAGAGCAGGTGAGTATAGCGATTTCCAAGCCGGCCGAGAAGGTGAAGCAAGGAGCCTACATCGTGCATGATACCCAGAAGCTATCGCTGATGTTGCATATCTTGAAAGACCCGGCTCGGGCTGATCAGTGCATCATTGTGTTTTGTTCGCGCAAACATGCAGTGAGTGCATTGCACCGTAAGTTGGTGCAATCCGGTGTCCAGGCCGACCGTATATCAAGCGATCTCGAACAGGATCAGCGTGAAGAAGTGATGCGCAAATTCCGTAATAAGCAGATTAACGTCTTGGTTGCTACGGATGTCATTAGCCGTGGAATCGACGTTGACGGCATCGATATGGTGGTCAATTATGACGTGCCACGGGATGCCGAAGACTACGTTCACCGCATCGGCCGTACAGCAAGAGCACAGCGCAGTGGTGAGGCGCTCACGCTGGTGTCTCCTGATGACGTGCGTGGATTCAAGCGCATCGAAAAACTGATTGAAAAGGAGATTGATAAATTACCCCTTCCTGAATTCTTGGGTCCCGGCCCGAACATTAACGACGCACCTCCACCACGAAGAGACGGTGGTCGCGGCGGAAAGAAGCCATTTTTCAAGCGCCGTAATCAGTAAGCGAGTCCCTTAAGTTTTATGACGATAGGCAATCTTCCGTGAGCTGTTCATGGAAGGTCGTTCAACGATGCCGTATAATAATCGCGCGCACAACAGTGCAATCAACTGAACCAAAAGGAAGAGGGTGATTGCACCCCAGGTGGTTTTCATCCATCCTGCGCCAACATAGCACAGTGCACTTATTACAGGCCAATGTATCAGATAGAATGAATAACTGTATTCACCTATTGCGCTTAGAGGGCGCCAGCCACGGTGGACATGGGCAATCATCAACGACGTAAGTGCTGCAATAGTTCCGATGCGGTAACCAAAGCCGTGGAGGTAGCCTATCAGGAAATAACAAACTCCCGTGCAGAGCAGAAGCCATGCAAAGAATTCGCTTTTGCTGATGCGTTCTCTATAATAAAGGAATGTTATATACCCCATCAGAAAAACGGGTAGTTGAAAGGGGAGTTTTGATTTTTCATATCCTCCCGTCAGCAGTGATACAAAAGAGAGCGCGAGAAGCGATAGGAGCAGAACGCGCTGCCAATGAATCGACGCTCGATGCAGCAGTGGAAAGGCGAGCGCGATATAAATATAATATTGCATTTCTACGTAGAGCGTCCAATACACCTCATTAACGAATGGAATATTGAATAGGGGAGCCGTCAGGGAAATGCTTGCGGCCCATTGTTGAAGCAGTTCAAGGGTGTCGATATCCAATACTAGCCAAGAACTGAGTGCTACAATCGATGCGGAAGCGATCAAAGGAGGCATTAGACGAATGATGCGCCGCGTCATAAACACCGGAAAATCCCGAAGGCTATAGTTCGATTTTTCAAGTGCCAGGGGAATGACCATGCCGCTGATGACAAAAAAGACGTAGACGCCATATTGACCGATATCCAGGATGCCTGCTGCTGCAGGGAAAAATGGCTCGAGCAGAAAGGCGGAGTGAAACAGGCAGACCATCAGCGCGGCAACGGCCCGTAGTGAATTGAGAATGTCCAGAGATTCTCCTCCGGAGGTTTGCTTAGGCACGTCCTTGCCTTTAATTGTTGAACGAGAGGAGCGTCATCCAGGCTTCGACAACCTTTTTCTGCTGAAGTAATTCTTTGGCGAGGGTATGCAGTTGAACTTCTAATTCGGCCGCTCTCCCTTCAAATTCCATGAAGATGTCAGCCAGTTCTGTGAGTTTGTATTCATTCACCTCGGTCTCGTTGGGAATGCTTTCAACACCGGCCAACTGCGCCAGTTCATTGCCCGTGAGGATGCGTGATGTTTTGATGTCAGTCGGAAGCGCGTCAAATCCGATTCCGATTTGGGTCATTGGCTGGGGCAATTGGAAGAGGCCTTTGTTGGCCCGTGTATACCAATGCCCGCCCATGCGTGCCACCTGATCGATTTTTATGGGAGAAATTCTGCCTTCTTCATCCAGGATGGACTCGGCGACGTGAATGCGCACAACTTCACAAATAACCAGATTGCCTGCTCCTCCCTGTGTTCCAAGTGCAACTACGTCGTTGATTTTACACTCGAATTGCACCGGCGCTTCTTTCACGCGGAATGGTTTAACGACATCGGAGGCGATAGGGGTGAGGCCGGTTTTTTCAAATTCACTGACGCCCAAAGGGTATTCCGTACTGGCCAATGACATCTGTTCGACCATATCGTAATTCAC
>CANHYZ010000042.1 GCA_947464885.1 Flavobacteriales bacterium | reverse complement strand
TTATTTGGAGCCGTTCGCCTCGAATTGGTTTGGCTGGCGATCATCCTGTTGGTACTTGATTTTGCCAGTATCCGTCAAGGCATCAATAGTGGTGGACATATCGGCCATATCGGCGGTGGAATTTTCGGTTTCCTATACGGATTGAAACCATTTCAACGCGGTAAACTCAGCTATCTCTGGGGGTCAGTCAGGGATTTCTTTGGTCGGTCCATGCGACGCAATTCCATGAAGGTCGTTCATAGCAGGCCTAAAACCGATGATGAATTCAATAATAACCGAGTGGAGAAACAGAAAAAAATAGATGCTATTCTCGACAAGATTGGTCAATCCGGTTATGAGAGTCTGACCCAACAAGAGAAGGACTTTCTGTTCAAACATTCACAGAAGTAAAAAACTACGTTCGCATTAAATCTCGGGTTCATGTTTATTTTTGAAACATGCCATCCATCCCGGCTGTAAAGACCAAAAAATCAAGAACAAACAAAATCGTTCTTATCCTGAATCTCGGGGCCATCACGGCATTGTTGCTGAGTTATGCAGCAGCGCATTTTTCGCCCGAAACCATGGGGTATTTCGTGTTGTTCGGGTTGGCTTACCCTTTCGTTTTACTGGTCAATGTTACATTCATCATTTACTGGTTGTTGAAGCGACCACGCTTTAGCATCTTTTCGGCAGCAATCATTTTACTCGGAATCGGACATCTGACGGATTTCTTTCAAATCAGTTTTCCAAAAAGCCGAGACGAGTCGGCTTCACACTTAAAGATACTCACTTACAATGTGCACGTTTTCGATGTCTTTGACAGAAAGGAGGGTCAGCAAACCCGCGACGCGATCTTCGATGTTCTAGTGAGAGAAGATGCCGACGTGCTTTGCTTTCAAGAGTTCTTTCACTCCGAGAAAAAGAAGTTCTTTCCAACGAAAGACACCATGTTGACGTTTTTACCGAACATCTATTATCACGAGCGCTATACTCATGCATTGGGTGGCCAGCAATATTTTGGTGTCGCACTATTCTCGAAATACCCGATCGTGCGCAAGGGTTATGTGCCCTTCGCTAGCGACGCGAATAACTTTTGCATTTATGCCGACTTACTTGTCGGAGGCGACACGATTAGAGTATATAATGGTCATCTGCAATCCATTCGACTCAAGCCGGAAGATTACGACCTGGCTAACGGCAAAACAGAGCAGAGTGAAATCGATGACGCCGGCAAGCGTATTGCCCGTCGCTTGAAGTCAGCTTTCGTAAAACGCCAGGAGCAGGTTGATCGTATTGCAACGAGTATCAACGCCAGTCCTTACCCCGTAGTTCTCTGCGGTGATTTCAACGACCCACCGGTTTCGTACACCTATGAGACCTTGTCAGACATTCTTGAAGACTCTTTTGTGGCTTGCGGCAACGGAATTGGAAACACCTATATCGGTGCGTTTCCATCGTTTAGAATTGACTACATCCTTCATAGTCCTTCTTTAAAAACGATTGCTTATAAAACGCTTGAAGAAAAGCTAAGCGACCATCACGCGATTACGGCAACTCTTGAATGGCGACAGCAGTCGAGCCAATAGAATTATCGGGAGATGTTCTTTCGGTAGGCCGCAGCTTCCACAAAATATTTACGCGGTACGTAGAGCATCCCGAAACACTCTCCATCTTCTTTACCCAGATGCTTATGATGGACTTTGTGGGCCTTTCGAATAGCGCGGAAATAAACATTGTCGGTACGTGAGAACCAATCAAATCTGCGGTGAATCAGCACATCATGCACCAGGAAGTAGGAGAAACCGTAGAACATGATGCCAAGTCCGACAAAGAAACGCCAATCGAATGCCCCCATTGAACCGAATACAATCAGCAGACAGCTGGGTACGGCGAAAATGAGGAAAAACGCGTCGTTCTTCTCAAAGAATCGACCACGCGGTTGATGATGATCCTCGTGGAAATACCACATCAGACCATGCATGACGAACTTGTGCGTGCACCAGGTAATTCCTTCCATGGCAACGTAGGTTGCCAGCGTTATGAGTACACCGATCATCATACCAATTGTAATTTGAACTGTTTCATCACCTCAGGGAGTGCAATTTTAAACCATTCGGTATATTTCTCCGAATGCATCTGTGCGTCGATATAGATATCGTACAACTTCATCCATTTCCATTCGCAGACTTCCTCGGGATTGATCACAGGTGTATCATTGGTTCGACCAAAAAAAACGTGATCAAATTCATGTTCTATCAAATCGTTGTCGAGTTCTGCGTGGTAGACAAAGTCAAATGACTTCACCAGGGTACAATCCATGCCCATTTCTTCTTGCAAACGACGATGAGCCGCAACGGCAACGTCTTCTCCGGGCATTGGATGGGAGCAACATGTATTGGTCCACAACCCCGGACTATGGTACTTTGTCAGGGCTCTTCTATGGAGGAGTAATTCCTCGTGCTCGTTGAAGACGAAAACAGAAAAAGCACGGTGAAGTTTCCCTGTTTGATGCGCCATCATTTTCTCCATCACTCCGATGGGGTTGTCTTGAAAATCAACAAGAATAACGTCAGGCATACGGCTAAATAAGATTCAGGTTGTTCTTGATGTAGCACGACATGAGAAGTGCGTATTTACTGCTATTAGGAATACGGATGCGCTCTTCCATGATACGATGACTCGGTATAGAGCGAATTTTAGCGAACAGTCGGCGGTAATAGACATAGGCTATCAAAACGCCGAGTCGCGCATCCTTTGGCAACATCAATATGCCCTTGTATGCGTAGTCAAAATCCTGCTCAATCTCGCGTTCGATTTCCATTTTCACATCGTCATCGAACTGTGAAAAATCAACACCCGGGAAATAGGCACGACCCAATCCATTGAAGTCGTCCTTCATATCACGCAGGAAATTGATTTTTTGGAATGCTGCACCAAGACGCATAGCGTAAGGTTTCAAATGATTGTATTGCTCTTCATTGCCTTCCGTGAACACTTTCAGGCACATAAGCCCTACTACTTCAGCTGACCCGAGGATGTAGGCCTCATAGCCATCGCGATCATATTCGCGCTTATCCAAATCCATTTCCATGCTGATCAGAAAACGATCAACCAACTCGAAATCGAAGTTGTAATTGTGGTAGACAATTTGAAATGCATTTAGAATGGGGTTCATTGAAATGCGTTCTTCAATGGCCTGAAGTGTATCCTGACGAAACCTTTTGAGCAACTCTTCCTTGTTGTAGTCGTGCAGTGTATCAACGATCTCATCTGCAAAGCGCACGAACCCGTAAACACCATAAATGGCATTTTGAAAACGGCTGTGCAACAAGCGAATTCCGGCACTAAAACTTGTGCTGTAAGCTTGTGTTGCCGCTTTACTGCTTTTGAATGATACGATATCGAAGATTTCGCGTTGATGATGTGCCATAGTGGTCGTTATCTGTTGTTCAGGTATTTTTCTACTTGATCGGCTACAATTTGTCCGCTGATAATGCTGGGAGGTACTCCCGGCCCTGGGACGGTCAATTGACCGGTATAAAAGAGGTTTTTCACCTTCTTACTTTTCATGCGTGGCTTCATAACAGCCGTTTGCATGAGGGTGTTTGCAAGTCCATAAGCATTTCCTTTAAAGGAATTATAATCGGATATGAACTCTTCATGTGCATAGGAACGAATGTATTCCAAATTTTGCTTTATATCCTCTCCCGTGTGACGTTTAATGCGTTCAAGGCAGATATCGAGGTAACGCAGGCGATCTTCCTCCGTGCTTGTCAATCCCGTGGCGACCGGAATCAGTATAAACAGGTTTTCTTTTCCTTCCGGAGCGACATTGCTATCGGTAGCCGACGTGCAGCAGAGATAGAACAAGGGCTTTTCGGGCCAAGACGGGGTATCGTAGATCGTTTGCGCATGGATATCGAAACGCTCATCGAAGAAGAGGTTGTGATGAAGAATTCCTTTGACCTTACGGTTCACTCCCAAATAAAAAATCAAGGATGAGGGCGACATAACGCGGCTTTCCCAATATTCGTCGGTATAGGAGCGATGTTCTTTAGCGAGCAACTTGCTTTCCACGTGTTGATAGTCGGCAGCTGCCACTATAGCATCAAAATGATGCAGGTTTCCGTTCAAGCGAATCGAACGCGCTTCGTGTCCGCTCACTTCAATCGCATCGACGTTACACGATGTTACAATGTTCACTTTCAGCTCATGCGCCAATTTGGTCATGGCTTCGGCAATTTTACACATTCCGCCTTTGGGATACCACGTGCCTAACATGATGTCAGCATAATTCATCATGCTGTACATCGCCGGTGTTTTCTCCGGTTTTGCTCCAAGAAACAATATCGGAAACTCCAGCAACTGAAGGATTTTCGGATGCGAGAAATACTTCTTGACGTGGCCGGAGAAGCTAGAAAACAAGTGCAACCGGAATGACTCAATTAAGAGTTTCGGTTGAGCAAATTCAAGAATATTGAGCGATGGCTTCCAAACGAAATCAGCCATGCTTGTATCGTACTTGATTTTCGCTTCGGCCATGAATTTATCGAGTTTCGGACCTGCGCCCGCCTCGAGGGATTCCAAAACATCCTTGAGCTCCTGGTAATTTGCCGGAACATCCAAAGGTTTGTTGTCCGAAAAGAAGACCCTGTAGGATGGATCCAAACGTTTCAGCTCGTAGTAGTCAGACACCTTTTTACCAAAGCGATTAAAAAACTCTTCAAACACTTCAGGCATCCAATACCAAGAGGGTCCCATATCAAAGGTGTATCCTTCATGACGGAAAGAGCGACCTCGACCACCGGTGGATTCGTTCTTTTCAAACAATGTTACCTCAAAGCCTTTGTGTGCCAATGAGCATGCCGCCGCTAATCCGGCAAAACCGGATCCAATAACGGCGATTTTTTTAGATGAAGATTGACTCATGGTTACACCAAAGGGTATAACCAATAAACAACCGAACAAGCACTTAGTTCAGTGATGCAAGGCGGGAAGCAGGCTGAAAAAAATCAATAGAATTATTTGATGCGAATGCGCTGACCAAGGCGAAGCGTGCTTGTCTGCTTAATGCGATTCATTTTGCAGATAGCGTTGATGGAGGTACCATTGCGACGAGCAATGGAATACAACGTATCACCCTTCTTAACGGTATAGTACTTTGCCTTCGCTGAGGTTTTAGAACCACGGGCGGCAATGGCTTCGGGTGATGCCGAAGGCGTTTCAAAATGCTTAGGAAGCAGGGTAAATGAGCTGCTCAGCAGTGAGCGGGATGACGGATCCACGATGTTTCTCGGATCGAACGCCTGGCCGAGATAGCGTACTTCAAAATGAAGATGCGCTCCGTAGGATCGACCGGTGTTTCCGCCCAAACCGATAATTTCACCTGCCTCGACATGGTTTCCGGGAACAACTTTACGTTGAGAAAGGTGAGCGTAAAGTGTTTCCAAGCCGTTGTTATGACGCACCACGATCACATTTCCGTAGGAAGGATGATATTGGGAAATACGAACCATACCTTCAAAAGCGGCCATGACATTGTCTCCAACTTCCAGGTCGATATCGAGACCGTAGTGCATACGGCCCCAACGTGGACCAAAAGGTGAGGTCATGTCTCCATTAGCCGGATAAACAAAATCACAGTCGGTGTGCGCTAAAAGAAAATTGAGACCTTGTCCCAGTGCTGACTTATCTGCCTTCCCGTTGAACAGGTTGCGCGTATCCCAATTACAGTAAACGTCGTAGGCAGGGATGTTCATGATAGAATCACGAACCGTAAAAAGCAAGAGTTCTGTTGGCTTTTCATTGAACAGGGCCTGCGTTTGCATTTCTTCTTCCGATGCACCACCTGCGTGAGGTAGGTTACCTGCCGAAAAACCGGGGTCGTCCTCTGTAAAGAGCTCCGGCTCATCGCGTTGAGCGAAAGCCGGGTTGCACAAAGACAACGTGAGTATCCAAAGAAACGCTATGTGAATTGCATTTTTCAAGTCGGCGGCAAAAGTAAACCAAAAGCTAGTCGCATGCGGTAAGTCATGGTCGGGAAAGTTCTAAACGAAACGTTAATTTAAGCAGGTCTGACCACCTCATTTATACACAAAGCATTGGTTATCAAACGCAGAACCCAGACTGTAATTGCCCTTACCTTTGCCTCAAGCATACCTCCAAATGACGAAAATCAGCCTAGACATACTGGCATTTGCCGCTCATCCTGATGATATCGAGATCAGTTGTGGCGCCACCTTGCTAAAATCCATAGATGAAGGCAAGAGCGTTGGGATTATCGATTTCACTGCCGGTGAAATGGGCAGCCGAGGCAGCGGCGAATTGCGCCTCGAAGAAGCCCGTCGAGCTTCTGAGCTGTTGGGATTAACCGTGCGACACAACCTGGGATTGCGCGATTGCTTCTTCGAGCCTTCCGAGTCCACACTGATGACGTTGATTACGCATATACGCCGTTACCGGCCGAATATCGTGCTGTGTAATAGTCCTACGGATCGTCACCCCGACCATGGCCGCGCATCAAAAATGGTTCGTGAGGCTTGCTTTTACGCCGGTCTGGGAAAAATGGAAACGCACTTTGAAGGCGAACTCCAAGAGCCCTGGCGTCCGAAAGCCGTTTATCAATACATTCAGGATTATCACCTCACTCCGGATGTCGTTGTCGACATTGCGGGTTACTGGGAACGCAAGGTTGCCCTGTTGCGATGCTTCGGCAGTCAGTTTCACAGCGCAACATCCGACGAAATACAGACGCCGATTTCAGGTGCTGAGTTTTTTGATTTTCTTTATGGCAAGGCGCTAATTGTGGGCAGACAAGCCGGGATGACCTTGGGCGAAGGCTTTATCAGCGACAGGTATATCGGTGTTTCCGGTTTGGATCAGCTTATTTAGTGATCCTTCCAGGTTTTTGGTTTTTGTCGAACATCTGCGGGTGCTATCGCCAGCTGGTTCAGCGCGGCCTCAAACTTGGCATCCGACGGCGAGGGCGCAATTTCAACAGCGATGAATCCGCGTTCATCAATCAAAAATGCGTGAGGCACGGCCTTCAGTTTCAACTTTTCCTGAATGAAGGGATCCGCATTCCCGTATACAAAGTCAAGAGTCTGTTTGGGATGTTCTTCCAGATACTTGCGAAAATCGCTGTAATCGTCATCCATGGAGACGCCGATAAACTCAACTCTTCCCTGAAACTTTTCCTTCCAGCGCTCGAGCAGTTGAAGCTCCTTGAGGGAATTTGGACTCCACGTGGCGAAAAAATAGAGGTAAACCGGCACGCCGGCCAACTGACTTACGGACCATCGTTCTTGTGCTTCATCGGTTAAGACAAGTTCCGGGAAAGGTGTTCCGCCTTTGCAGCGCGTTAACTGCGCATAACTATGAGCTGCGATTGAATCAAGTTCGGGATCATTGTCGCTCGGCTGTCGAAGCATCATTTCAATGGCACTTCGATCAAACGATTTGTTGTAATACACATCCTTCAGACCATTCACACAAGCCAATCTTCTGATGCGCGATGATTGCAAGGTAGAGTCAGAAAGAAAAACGTCAGTCAGTATCTGCAAACTTCGATCGGCATTAATGGCTTTGACAATTTTAGCTTGAAGCTCGCTTTTTCGTCCTGTAAGCAAATTTTGATAATAGAGTTTGAAACAGCTGACAAAGGCCGGGTTATTCAGTGGAAGCGCTCTTGACCTGATATACTGATTATAGAATTGCACGCGGTTCATGCCTTTGAGCAGAAAAAGCTCCGCCTCGGAAAACTCACGATAGACCTGAAAAAACTCCGATGGGTTGGATCCGGAGTAAACCGATTCCATCGAATCGCAAAAGTGTTTTACCCAACGTTCAAATTCCGGGGCAACCGCATTTTGAAGCGTGTCCTTCGCGTTTTTCTTAGCGAAAAGATCAACCTTCAATCGGCGCTCCTGCAGCGTGCTCATGTATTGGGAGGACCCTCGGTACTCTTGCGCAGCAAAGTCAGAAAAGTGCTCTGCAATAAATCGAGTGTAATCAGCATTGTAGCGCCGAATCAGTGCGTTGAGATCGTCCTGAGGCAAGTCAACCAATTGCAAGTCCACTTCACTGCGATCAAAGCGCTTAAAGTCTGACTTGGCTACTTGCGGGAAAACGCAGGTATACGAGGACCCCGGCACTGCGTAAAGGGAAGCTTCAATGCGTTGGATGTGAATGTAGACCCGTCGGATTTCCTTCAGTTCGAATTCAATTTGAAAAGACGCATCATCGCGGACATCCGTGCTTGCCAGCAACTGACGAAATCCGGAAAACTCATCGACCGGGAGAATAATAGCCAGCTTCCTTCCTTCGTAACCCGGCGCACTGCCTGATATACGAACGGTCTCTGCCTCTGCACTTAGCGTGAGCAGGAGCAAAAAGAGAACTGTTGATCCAAACCTTTTAAGCATAAACATCTACACTTGAGGGCAGGAACTGAGAAACGTCGCCTTTATTTTTAATGATCTCGCGCACAATGGTGCTGTTGATGGCTGACATTGAAGGATCAGAGAACAGAAGCACGGTCTCAATAGCGGGATGCATCGCCTTATTCATTTGAGCAATGGATTGCTCATACTCGAAGTCTGCGCCATTACGAATTCCTCTTAAAATGAATTGGGCTTGATGTTGGCGACAAAAATCTACGGTAAGTCCCTCCAGTTCCATCACTACGACGCGCGGCTCACTTCGAAACGTATCGACCAACCATTGCTTTCGCTGCTCGATGGTAAACATGGAAGACTTGGAGGTATTCCTGCCTATGGCAACGATAACGGTATCGAACAGCGGAAGTGCACGACGGACAATTTCTTCGTGTCCTTTGGTCAGCGGGTCGAATGAACCGGGGAATACAGCAATTCTGTTCATGACAACAAACGTAGGTTAAAATTAGACTGTCTTTTTAAAGAAGCTGAACCTCACGTTGCTATAACTCTTCATTTGGACAAACCCTCTATTTCCACTGAGGTCAGTGCGCTTTCCATGCTCAATAACGACGATGGTTTCATCATGCGCGGCTGTTGAATCCAAAATGAGTTCAGGTAGCATTTCGAGTCGGGGTAAATCGAATGGTGGGTCAGCAAAAATCAAATCAAACGTTTCTTCGGGGTCCTTCAGGAATTTAAAGACATCCTGCTTCAACGCATGCGCTTCGTTTGCTTCGAAGTTTCTAAAATTATCATTGATAAATTTGACATGCAAGGGCTGGATATCGACTGCGAGAATAGCTTGAGCACCGCGCGAAAAACACTCCAGCGAGAATGCGCCGGTGCCGGCAAACAGATCCAACACGCTCAAGTCCTCCCAGTCTATCATATTGTTGAGCACATTGAACAGGCCTTCACGCGCAAAATCCGTCGTTGGTCTACCCTTGAAATTTCGGGGTACATCAATCGATCTTCCCTTCAGCGAGCCGGCAATTATGCGCATAGTACGTGTATTTGTGGCATATAAGAGCCAATCTCATCTGCGGCTTCCAACGTATTTACTTGACGAACATACTTGGAGAGAAGCTCCTTGAGTTCCGTCATTCCTCTACCAATAAGTAAGTCGAGTGATAACTGCTCGAGGTCGAAGCCCAAGCGCATAGCTGCATTAGCGAAATGATACATGACGTCTTCCTCTGAACTCACTTCATTGGATGCCAGCAGGTGCAGTTTCCGTTGACGCAGGTACACCATAGTTAGCTGGCGCTCTGTGACCCAACAAACGCAAGAGGCTCCCTCTCCCGTAGCTGCTATGGCGGCATATCGGGCAAGGATTGCAGCCGACGGCAGGATTCGCGCATTCGGGATAAAACCCATCAAGCGCGCTGACCACTCCGGTGTTTCAAAGCAGCACACAGCATCTAGCTCAGCCATCTCGCTGTGCTGCGGTTGATTGCTCTGCACACCATGCTGCAAGTGTAAATAGGCCGCAATTTGTTTCTCCTCGAAATAGGGCGTCGGCACGATGGCATATACCAGCGT